>NZ_MUFO01000002.1:97605-225467 GCF_001995345.1 Salinivibrio sp. IB872
TTCGCCAACGGCAGCGATAAAAGCAAATCTATCGGCTGCAAACAACACCTGATTGCTTGGAGCGATTTTCAGGCTTGTAATCCAAGACTGTGAGATTTTATTTATCTGTTTGTTCAGCACATTTTTTAGTTCGGTTATTGCTGCTACCTGATTTAAAAATGGTTGCAAGGAAGTTCCGTATTGTTTAGACGTAGCATCGGCAATTCGTTCCGCAAACACTTTTGCTGATTCAGAGTCATGTAGGTTTTCAAATACACCAAATGTTTGGAAAAGAGGGATTTCAAAAAAGCGCATTAGTTGTCCTGCGTGTGGCTTTTTATTTGACTCAGAAAGTTTTTGTTCAAGGCTAACTTCACCGGTTGATAGGCCAATTAAGCTCCAATAATCTTGGGATCTTGCGCCGCCATCTATCTTTCCTCGTAGCTTTGAAACACCATTACCGATCTGGTAGATCACTTTAGTTACTTCATCTGCCTCTGCTTGGTGGAACTCATCGAGTAAAATAAGCATACAGTTTCTACTTTTGGCACGGCCCTCTATGCCGTTTGCTGTGCTGCTCCATGTGTCTCGATACTGATAGTCAGAATATACAGATGCGGCTAAACGTATTAGGGTTGTTTTGCCATTTTTTGATGCACCCAAAAAATGGATCAAGAATGAGTCCCAATCGAGTTTTTCGAGTAAGGGCGCTGCAAAAGCTGTGCACAAAGTAAAGATCATCAAAGCATTACCTTGGCAAAGCATAGCAACGTCATCTTGCCACTCTAAGAAATTGCCGCTTGAGTTTAATTGTTCAGGTGTATCTCCAGTGTACATAACCTCCTGTTCTCCAAACCCCGCCACCCAGCTTGGTGTGACAAATTGATCAAAAAACCAACCGGTTTTTTCAACGGTTACTACAGTTTTATCTGGATTCTCACTCATCAGGTAGTCGAGAATAAAATGCCAATACTTTGATTTGTGGTGAATGAATAAGCCACTGTCAGCTACTGCTTGAAGCATGCTTTTTCCGCTATCAGCCAAAATATCTCTCATTTTGAAAACGCGCTCGTGAGCATTTCCTGAGCGAGAGGTCCACTGCAAGAGCACACCGAAATCTTTCATAAAAGTAGGGTCATAGGTGAACGCTTTCACATATACTGGCCCAGCGATTTGTAGTGGCGCTTTGTCTTCTTGCTCCAATATCAAGCCAACGTTCTTGGCTATAACGGTTTGATTCATAATTAGTCCCTATTACAACAAATAGGCCGCGGCGCTATGGTTTTCAGTTGATTTCATCGACGTTGGATATGATATCTGTGCGTGCTGGATAACAGGCTCTCTGGAACTGTCCAAATCGGGCTATTTGGCGGTGAAATTGAGTGCGTGATAGGGTGGTGTTGACGAAAAGGCTATTGCAGCATCATAAAGTGATACCCTTTCACATGTGAAAGGGTATAGAGAGGTGTTGAATTCATATACGAATTTAATGAAAATACCGGTTCTTGATACGCGATTGGTTTTTGATTTAATTGATGTCACACATGGTTCTTTTTGAACTTCTGTGCCCGCATGTCTCCTATGTTACTGCCTAGACCAGCCTGAAGAAGTGCCAACTTTTCAAACTTTTCTCTGAGCGAGAACACGATATCTAGTTGACGCACTTTGTCTTTTTGCCATCTAAGCGTAGACTTTTTTAGGTTGGGAGTTACCGCTCTAGAGAGCTTGGTGCCTGATTTAGTCTCGGAAATCATCATTCAAACAATAAATATTCAGTTGGCAGGTTAAGGTTTTGAATTACAAGATATCTTTAAGGTTTTGGTTATGACGATGCCAGATTCTACATTGGTCTATGATGTTAGTTCTCATCCTGTGGTGGCTCATGGCTTTTCCTTTAGCAATCAGCAGCTAGAGCAAATTTTAGCTGGTCCAGTAAAAGATATCTTATGTGATATATCAGGCAAGCAAGAACTCAATGAACTTCTAGCTGGTTTAGTGACTACTGACTTCGAGCAGATCGAATTAGCTGAAGTGCTTGCTGAAGAGTATGAGTTTGAAGATTGGCTGGTTGGTGAGGCTATTGCAGAAGCATTTGTCGCAAAGCGTGGTAGATGTGAATATCCTTGGCCGACATCACGAGACCTCAAGAACTCCAATGCAAGCCCCGCAGGCTGTGACCTGACTGGGCTTCAACTACTTGATGATCAAGAATTACCTTATAGATTTAGTTTTGGAGAGGTAAAAACATCCTATGATCAAAATTCTCCCCCTAGCGTCATGACGAGCCTTGGTAATCAACTATTTGGTCTACGTGATGATAAGGGTGTTAAGAATGATTTGGTGAAGTATCTTGGCCTACATGCTACCGGCAAACCTTGGCAATTCAAATTTCAAAGTGCAGCTAAGCGGTATGTTCAGTCACAAGGTACTGATATTGCTGTATATGGCGTATTAGTGCGTGACACTGAGCCTCGTGAAGCTGATATTCGGGGTAGAGCTCRCGCCCTATCAGTGGACTGTCCTCCAGAGACAGACATTGAGTTGCATGCAATTCATATCCCTACTGGTGAAATTACAAACTTGCCAGCGCGTGCACAATCAGCAATGAATGATGAGGGGGAAGCATGACCTTATCATTTGAGCAACTGCAATCAGTCGACAATCACTGGGCTGTGCAGGCAATTGATTCTGCGACTCGCGATAGCGCTTTTGATGCAGCAAAAGACGGCTTAGTACATAGTGCGCTAGGTAGCTTGTTTACCGGTGCGAATATCGAAGTTGATTATGCTTCTATCGAGCAAGTTGCTTCGGCCTACGAGCTGGCAGCCATTGAAGGTATTGCAACATTACTGAGCCCTTCGTCTGCTGAGCAACAAACAAAAAATCTCGCTATAGCTGGTGCGAATAAAGCCTTTGGGCTGATGCGAGTATTACCAATACCAGAAGATACAGATCAGCGAGTTTTCCATGTACTGCACATGGCAGGGTTAGCTTATGCAGGTGATCGTTGGACAGATTTAAGACGCTGGTTCGAAGAACATGAACAACAGCTTCAGGTTCCTTCTGTAGCTGATGTTGCCTGGAATAAACGTGTCGTTTTCCGTTTATTTGATGCTTGGGTGCGCTTGCTCCGCAAACGTTCTTGGGACGATTTAGATCAAATCGCAGAAATCATTGTTGGTCTTCGTCACGATCAAGCTAGCCATGAAAGAGACTTCTTAGATCAGGCTCAAGGTGTAGCCAGACAAAGTGAAGCTATTCGCTTGGTCTCTCTATATCACTGGGCGAAAGCGACAGAGCGCCTTGCAACCTACATGCTTCAAGGCGAGCCTTTAGCAATCGAATCAGAGCTTGATCAGCACTTTGAGGCTGCGCTTAAGGCTGCTCAATTATCTTGTGATACAAAGCTAGAAATGTTGCTGCGTTGGTTGCATGTATCCAGCCGAAAAATGGTTGAAGGTTCGGTTTGGTGGGTTGCTCATAGCGTTAACTCTAGAGTGACTCGGTTTGTTGGCCACGTAACTCGCCACAAGAGTATGTTTGAGTTGTTACCGCCACAGAGAGCAGCGCTGCAAGAGCAAAACCTACTTGATCCGGCGAGCCGAGCTGTTGTGATTGATATGCCTACGTCTGGCGGCAAAACTCAGTTAGCGCAATTTAGAATGCTCCAAGCACTCAACCAATTTGCTGATGATGGTGGTTGGATCGCATACGTTGCGCCGACCAGAGCGCTTGTCTCACAGATCACTAGAAGATTGCGTTCTGACYTCGGACCACTCGGCATCAAGGTCGAGCAACTTACCGGGGCGATTGAAGTTGATGCGTTTGAAGATGCTCTTTTAGGTGAGCAAGAAGCCTTCCAAGTGTTAGTTGCAACGCCGGAGAAATTGCAGCTTGTTATGCGCAACAAGAAGGTTCAGCGTCCATTGGCGTTATTGGTAATGGACGAGGCGCACAACATAGAAGATAACGAGCGTGGTCTGCGTATTGAACTACTGCTGGCGACAATTAAGCAGGAAGCTTCGCGAGCCAACTTCTTATTGCTGATGCCATTTGTTCCAAATGCTAATGAATTAGCCCAGTGGCTTGGTTCAGGTAGAGGTAAGAGCATTAGCCTTAGTACATCTGCTTGGCAACCAAACGAGAGGATTGTTGGCCTATTCGATGCTGAGCAAGCAGAAGGCCGTGGCAATTGGAAATTAACCTTTGAAACTCTAACAACCACTCAACGAACAATCCATCTGCGTGGTAAGCATGATGTGGATGGCATAAGGCCTATTCGTAACTTGAGTTATAGCTCTGCTAGATCTTTGTCTAAGCAGGCTGCTGCAATGGCAAAAGTGTTCTCGAAACGTGGAACAAGTATCGCTGTTGCACAGAAGATACCGGATGCTTGGAGTATCGCTCGCTTAATAGCTAATGAACTTGAACCCCTAGATCGAATCCCCGAAGAGATTGCGTTGGTGCAGCGCTTCTTGAGCACAGAAATCAGTCCTGATTTTGAGCTCATAGGAATGCTGGAAAAAGGTGTAGTAGTGCATCATGCAGGCTTGCCAGCTGAGGCCCTGGCTTTGATTGAATGGCTTACGGAAGAAGGTCATATCAAGGTTATGTGCGCTACTACAACGATTGCACAAGGTTTGAACTTCCCTGTTTCATCTGTATTCCTGGCGAGCCCGAAATACCCTTACGGGATACAGATGTCCCCTCGTGAGTTCTGGAACCTTGCAGGTCGAGCTGGACGGATTGGCCATGATAGCGTTGGCGTGGTGGGCATTGCAGCGGGAGCTAATCCTAATGAAATCAGACAATTTGTTAGTGATGCTACAGGTGACCTTCTATCTCGCTTGGTAAGTATGCTCGAAGAAATAGACTCAGTGGGTGGGTTGAATGATCTTTCGGCGGTAATTCATCAGGAGCAGTGGGCTGATTTTCGTAGCTATATTGCACACCTATGGAACGAGAAGCGGAACCTTGATGAGGTTATTGCTGAGGCTGAGCAACTTCTGAGGAACACCTATGGCTTCAGCTCATTACGGGCTAAGCCAGATAGGCACTCTCAGCAACAGGCAGACGCTTTACTCGAAGCAACAAGGGGCTATGTAAGACAAATAGCAGAGCACCCTGAAAACGCAGCGTTGGCAGATTCAACCGGCTTTTCACCGGAAGGTGTGAGAACTGCGCTGTTGGAACTCAATAGACTTGAGAACAAGCTAACCACAGAAGATTGGCAGCCAAGTAGCCTCTTTGGAAGCGAAACGGGGCGTTCAGCCTTACCTGATTTAATGGGCGTGATGATGCGTGTTCCGCAACTCCAGAAGAGTCTTACCGAGCTCGGTGGAGATGGTATAGGCCATCAACGGCTTGCTGACATTACTCAGGCTTGGGTTGATGGATCTTCCCTTGAAGATATTGCTAACCGTTTCTTTGATGAAGGCGATCTAACGAACAACTTATCTAAAGCGTGTAAAGCCGTATACAGGGACTTAGCGAACAATGGTGCTTGGGGCTTGTCTGCTCTAAGTAAGATGCCAACAGCTGGTATTGATTTTGACAGCCTGTCAGAGGAAGAGCTACGAACCTTGAATAATCTTCCGGCGATGCTTTATCACGGTGTCAGATCTGAAGAAGGTGTGCTGATGCGGATGAACTCTGTTCCCCGCAGTATCGCTGAAAGCTTGGGTGCAGACTTTAAGCTACTGCATCGAGACACTGATACTGCGTCTGCACCATCTCTTGCCACCGGTTATGTTAGTGCGTTGAGCGCTGATGATTGGTCGAGGCTTCGCCCTGAAGGTGCTGCGATGTCTGGGGATGATTACCGTAAAGTCTGGAAGCAACTGTCTGGGGTATAGTTCATTTAAAGCAGTGTCAAAGTAAGACTCGCTCCAATTACGGCCACATCGGGTGGCCGTTTTTGATCAATTAGTTAGTTCATGATCACATGGCTGATCTTTGCGGTTGAAAGTCAGTAAGGGAAGCCCCAGATAATATGTGGATACTTAGGAGAGGGAAGCAGCTGTGCATATAGAGACAATAGTTCTACACAATTTTAGAAGCTTTGGACCAGAGGGTCAGAGTATAGCTGTTGATCCGGATCTAACCACTCTTGTTGGGGCTAATGGCTCCGGAAAAACAGCCTTGATGCAGGCCTTACAGCGCATGTTCGGCATCTCAAATGAACAACGGACGATTCGCCGTCAGGATTTTCACATTCCCTCTTCTGAAGAAGATAGCCCCAGTAAGCGGACTCTAACGCTTGAAGCCATTGTCGCCTTTCCTGAACTGGATGATGAAGACGGAGACCACTCCGTGATACCAGACTTCTTTCACCATATGAGCGTGACTGATGAGGGCGGCAAGCTGAAATGCCGTTTGCGTTTGGACGCGGAATGGGAAGATGATGGTTCAATAGATGGGTACATTACGAGCCAGTTCCGCGCGGTTACGACATGGGGTGAGCCAGAAGATGCTGATTTTCACAATTTGCGCCCAGCGGATCGCTCTCGAATCCAATTGATCTACGTACCAGCCACACGATGCGCAGTTTCCCAGGTATCAGCCTTTCTGAAAGGTCGGCTTTGGAAAGCTATTAACTGGTCAGAACAAGTTCGGTCATCTTTTACTCAAAAGGCTACAGAGCTGAATGAATCCTTTGAGGGTGAAAATGCGATTAGTACCGTGACTGGAAAGCTCACAGACCGTTGGCAGGAGCTGCATTCTGCTGGAACTGATAGTACACCGAAGTTTCGTCCGGTCGACCTACGTTTTGAAGAGTTTGTTCGTAAGGTAGAGGTACTGCTGCACCCAGATGAAAGTGGTCGCGATCGAAGCATTGATGAGCTAAGTGATGGCCAAAGTTCGTTGTTTCACATAGCCATGACTTCAGCCACTCTCGATGTTGAAACTGAGATCTTAGCCCAACCAGAGAGTGACGATTTTCTTGGTGCAGACTTGCCCTTGCCCTCATTGACTATATTGGCACTTGAGGAGCCGGAGAATAACCTAGCCCCATACTATCTATCTCGAATCATAAGCCAGATCAGCAGCCTAGTGCATGGCTTAAGAGCTCAAGCAGTACTATCTAGTCATTCGCCGAGCATTCTCGCCAGGATCCAACCAACGCAAGTAAGGCACTTCAGGCTAGCAACAGAATCAAACACCACTGTTGTTCGTCAACTGACTTTACCCGATGAAGAGAATGAAGCTGCAAAGTACATCCAGCAAGCGGTGAGAGCCTATTCAGAGTTGTATTTCGCTAAGGTCGTGGTTCTCGGGGAGGGGGCTTCCGAGGAGGTAATTCTTCCCGCTATATCAGAAGCGATGGGAATACCAATTGATAAGTCTTTTGTCGCCATGGTTCCATTAGGGGGCCGACATGTAAACCACATGTGGCGTTTACTAACAGATTTACAGATCCCCTTTATCACATTACTCGATCTTGATTGGGGGCGGCACGGCGGTGGCTGGGGAAGGATCAAGAACGCAGTCGCCAAGTTAATAGAATATGGAATACCGGCTGAAAGTATTTTTACTCATGGAGTGCATGCTGACGGGGTATCTGTAAATCTGGCTGAGTTTGATACCTTCAGGCGTGATGATTATGAATTTATGAGTCGTTGGGTTAGCTATCTTCGTCAACCCCGTTTTAACGTATACTTCTCCAGCCCATTAGACATTGATTATTCGATGCTAAAAGCATTTCCCGAACAATATCGGATTGCACCCGACGAAAGCTCTACCGGACCATCTAGTCGTGGGGAGCCTGGTGATGCCGTCATGGGCGACGAGGGAAACCCTGAATTTTATGCTGACGACCTACTTAATCTGCGCTGGTACAGATACCTGTTCTTAGGAAGAGGTAAGCCTAGCACGCACATCCGAGTGCTTGGATCTATTCCGCCAGAACAGTTGGCCCAGAACGCGCCAGAAGAACTGCGAGCGTTAGTTCAGTCTATTCACGCAGCTCTTCAAAGCTAGGGGGCTAGGTGAAGTTTATTCAACCCGATCATTGGCAGCCCAAAGGGATCGACGAGCTTGAGCCAAATGCTTGGCAAGCACTATGGCGACGAGAGTCCACAAGCGTTATCGCTGGCCCAGGTGCAGGAAAGACAGAGTTTTTAGCGCAAAAAGCTGCATATTTGCTTGAGACTGGCCTATGCCCACCAAACCAAAAAATTCTAGCCATTTCATTTAAGACCGATGCTGCAAAAAATCTCGCAGATAGGGTGGAAGAACGGTGTCCAGAAGAGCTAGGTAGTCGATTTGTTTCGATGACCTTCGACGCTTTTTCTAAAAATATAGTTGACCGTTTTCGTATGGCGTTGCCACCACAGTGGAGACCAACAAAACCATATGATGTCACTTTTGCAACTCGCCAGCAGATAACCCGTTTTTTAGGTCGAGAGCGGCAAAAAAATAGTCATATCTCTGGATTGTTGAATGCTATAGCCAGAATAAACCCAATAACTTTTGAGTCTACATTTGTTGGCTCAAGGAGACTTGGTCTAGCTTCGAACGACATAGGGGAACGGACTCTTTATGATAATTGGTTAGCCGAACAAGTAAGTTGCGGAGATGAAGAGCCATCACAGCTGACATTTATGACAATAAATCGGCTGGCTGAATATATAATTCGTACCAATGTCCATGTGCGACGAGCTCTGAGAGCAACGTATCCATATGTCTTTGTGGATGAATTCCAAGATACGACTTATGGTCAGTATGATTTCCTGTTGTCAGCCTTCGGTTATAGTGAAACAACGGTAACGGTTGTGGGGGATTATAAGCAGAGGATCATGGGTTGGGCCGGAGCCCGAGGTGATGCGTTTCATCAGTTTGAGGCCGATTTTTCGGCACAACGATATCCGCTGTTGCTTAATCACCGCTCTTCTCCAGAACTGGTCAGGATACAACATGTTATTGCACAAGCTATTGACCATGAGGTGAGAGAGGTTCAAACAAGTAACTACAGTCAGGTATCTGGTGATGCTGCTTGGATTTGTTTTAGCTGTAACGTAGATCAAGAGGCCAGTTACTTGGCGCAGTGGATTGCGAATGACATACGAAGCAGGTCATTGAACCCAAGGGACTATTCCGTTCTGGTGCGCCAAAGACCTGAGGATTACGAAGAGCAGCTATCTTCGTATTTAACTCAGTACGGGCTTAGCTTGCGAAATGAAAGTGTGAAAATAGGTAAAACTACTCTTCAGGATTTACTTGCTGAGGAGTTGACTATTTTGTTCTCTAATCTTCTAAGGCTAGGACTTGGGCATCGAAATGCGCAAGTTTGGAATCAGTTATCAGCAGATGTACAGCTGCTTCGTAACACAACCCAAGAAGATGAAAAAGCACTGAGACAGGTTGAACGCCGGTTAGCATTATTTGTTTCTGAACTCAAGGAGTTGATGCGACAATCGTTTACACCAGACAATGCTCGCCTCGTTTTTGAAAGAATTATTGCCTTTATTGATTTGAATGATCTTCGGAAAACATTTGCTCGTTACGCTACTGGTGATCTACTTGAAATAAACCTGGCAGCACTTGAAGAGTTTTTTACAAACTGTGTTGATACCCAGAGTTGCTGGGGAAATTTCCTGGAAGAATTTGAAGGTACAAATCAGATTCCGCTAATGACAATTCATAAAAGCAAGGGGCTGGAATTCGATACAACTATTTTCATGGGGATCGATGATAATGCTTGGTGGTCCTATCGACCTGGCGATTCCGAAGGGTTATCGACATTTTTTGTTGCACTGTCTCGTGCGAAACAAAGGGCGATATTTTCCTATTGTCAGCAAAGAGGACAAAGAATCAAGGTCGCAGATTTTTATGCGTTGCTGACGACTGCTGGTGTACAGGAGTATGTGATCCCACCTAGCTAATTATTTTTTGCTAAGGTATCCAAATGCGACCGTATGGTCGCCTTTGGATATCTTGTTTGTATGATACAAAGTCCGCGTAATCCAAAGAGCGTCAAACGTTAGCTTTCTGATTTTTTGGGCTGAAAGCCCCCTCAGGGACTTTCACATGTGAAAGTCAGAATCGCTATAGAAAACTTGCAGACAAAGCCCCACATAATTATGGAAATTGCCAGTCGGTGTTCCATCCGCTTTGGATTTTATTTCCTAGGTCCCACATAACTTTGGAAATAACAGCTAGCTGCCCCAGTACGTTGCGATTACTTTTGGAGAAAGCTGTCGTCAAGGCCCCACATTAGATAGTTAATTGGAAAGTGATTGGCTAGGTCCCGGTGAGGATATGCTATCGACGCGCCGTATTATTACTGGGGCAATGAAAGCAAAAAAACTCTCAAACTGTCCTGATTGGGCATTTTCGCAGTGTAATCAAATTAGTAAGCCTCGATAGACTGTAACCCTTAGCGGTCGTAAAAAAGGAGGCTTAATTATGCAAGACTACTCAAAGTTAGATCAGCTGGCGTCTAATTGGCACCAGTTAGCCCACTATCGTGAGGAGTTTAATGAATCAGAGTATTTTGAAAAAGCTCTGGCCCAATCGGAGTTACTCCTCGAAGAAATAACTAAAATCACACATCAAGAGCCATTTCGTCTCGAATTCATGGCTAGTTGCTTCGCTAATAACTTTTGGCGTTTCAATCGACATCATCGCTCACCTGAAACTCCAGAAGTGCCAGGTAGATTTGGTTGTCGCGTGAGAGTCAAAGACAATAAGTTTGAAGCTTCATGGTACATCAATGTTTTCCTCGATGAAGAAGACATGAAACACCGTAAAAATAAACACCAAAGAGTTAGGTCAGTACATATTCCGAAAGGTTCTGGCAGCCGTTATCGTTCGAGCTCTTTTTCCAAAGCTCAAGGTTGGGAAAAGGTCCAGATTGATTATTGTGAAGATGCTTTTCAGCTGCTTCGAGAGATCCGGCATGAGATGGATAACATCAGAAAAAAAGTTGAAATGTGTCAGCGTCGTTTTATCAAGCTGCGAGATCATTTTGAGTTGATGGAGGTGCCCAAATGAGTTTAGAAGACCCATTAGTCGGTATTTTTGATAAAGATATTCAAGTTGATTTAAATAGCCTAACGACCAATATCCATGATTCTGTATTGTTATCTACGTACATTTCGAAAATGAAAGATGAGTTAATCGTACAGCGACGTGATTTAAAACGCTCAGCTTTCTCTCTGGAAGAGTCATTCAACAATTACAGGGATAAATTAAAGAAAGAGCACTCCGGACAGGAACCGTTTCGGTTTGTCTTTACCGTGTATATCGAGGATAACCTGCCTAACTTTCAATGGTTTAAAGTTATAGTTTTTAATAGGGACAAACCAGCAAAGCTAGAAATGTTAACAGGTAACATTCTAAAGCAAAAAAGGATGAGTAACGTCGCTAACTGGGAACGGCAAATGTATTACCACATATGCCTACAAATAGAGGAAATGAAAGTGCGTGCAGACTTTATTTCAGAATTTGAGAAGAAGCTATTACAGCTTGTATATCCTGTAGATGAGATTGAAATGTTTGTTCGAAACAAAGTTAATTAAATCATAATCTTGGTTGATATTTTATTAAGCCTTGCCAGACTTGTTGGGAAGGCTTTTTTGTTGCTTTTAGCTTGGAGGTTGCATTTTTAAAATACGTGATATTTTGGTAGTAAATAGGAGGGGTTTCATATGATGAAATTGAAAATTCAAACAATTGCCACCAGTAAGTTTAACGTGAGCGTAGCGTGGTTCTCTGGTTTATCAAAAAATGGTGTGATTGATGTACGCGTAAGTCAGATTGAGCATCGTATAGCAGTTTCAGAGCTTACTGTAGTACGCTATTTGCTCTGGGACCGTCAGGTATTCGGCCATCGTCCAGGCAGCGGTAAAGGTCTTGCGATAGGGTTGTCGTGTGCGACCCTTCGGTCTTTGAAGCAGAGCTCAAGTAATGATTTGCGGAAAGCCGGTCAGTATTTGAAGACGTGGCTGGATGGAGTGCAACTCAATCCTGATGAAATTGTCGGTGTTGCCGCTTCTACTGACCAGATGCTAATGATCCAGCCATATCGCTTTCCTCAACCTGTGTTTGATTCTCCAGTATTAGGGCCTGTTGCAATCAGTCGCCATGCAATACAGCGTTACCAAGAGCGCTTTCGTTACGGTTACACGAGCCTACAACGTCAACTTTGCAACCCTGAGCTTCGCCAAGCGAGACTCTCAGATCGTACACGATTTCAGAAACTGCTGAAGTACGGTGACGACGGCAGTCAAATCTGGCACCACCCCACGGGAGATCTATATTTCTTGCTAGTGCCACAGGAGACTCACTCGCTGGTCGTGACAGTTTTTTCCCATTTGAGTCACCCTATGGCTAAGGAGGCAGCATGATTCTGAAGATGAACGCCGTTTCTGCTGACGTGTCTTCAAAGCACCCTGGCAGTGCTGGTATTGAACCTCATGCTTTCACCGAAAAAGAGGTGGAGACAACGATGCGTGTTGATTGGCTTTGGCCGCTCAAAGTGATAGTAAAATTGGTTCTTTTTGTGACGCTGTTGTTTGCCTTGCCCAGCCCAATTTCATTTTTGATTATCCTGTTTACCGCAGCTTATTGCGTGAACAAGCTACATCGACGTTATGGCAGGCCCAGAGCCAGCAATAACAGGGCGAGACGGTTCCAAGGGCATGGATCGATATCGATGGGATCTAGCTCGGCATCTGGCTTATTAAGTTCAGGAGTATACCGAGCTGGATTGGTCAGCGCGGCGAGTGCGGAATTGATGCCAGATATCGCAGATGCCAGTTCTGATTCGAGCTCATCATTTTGGTGCGGTGATATTAATCCAGCAAGTGGCCTTCCCATGATGGAAAACTCTTGTATTGATATCGGCGGCAATGTGTTTGGAGATGACAGCATGACTAGCATTGATACCAGTTTTGACTGTGGTGGTATTAGCTGCGACCCATTTGATTAAACGATTTAAGGAGATTGTATGGATTTGCTTTGGTATTGGCTCGCGGGGCTGCTTTTGACAGTGGTTGCTGTTGGGTGTGTCTATTGGTATGCCGCATATCAGGCAAAGCGAGGTGGGGGTAACAAGTAGGGGTCGTTTTCCCGATTTCCCACGTTTCCCAATTTCCCTGTGAATTTAGGATTTACTTGAGGTGTGTGGCTGGTTGCTAGCTAACTTTTGAATTAGTTTGCTTTTTTCTTCTTCTGAGAGATTTTCTATAAGGCATAGAAGTTCAGCTGTCTTTGGTGAATCACAGAAAAAGAACGCAATGGGTACGTTTAGTTCTTCTGCCATTTTTCTTAACGTGTTGATATCAGGTGTATGGCGGCCTTTTTCATAATGGTTCATGCGTCCACTCGCCACACTTGGGTCCATACCAATACGAATTCCGAGCGTTTTTTGGCTGATGCCTGCTCGCGTTCGTGCCTCTTTAAGGCGTGTTGGTAGGGGGCTTGGGGTTGGCAAATCACATTCATCGACAATCTCTAGATGCTTAGATCTTCTAAGTTTTTTATGATTCTGTATATTTAGGATATCTAAGCTTTGTGGTTGATGGAATAGTCATGGAGAGCAAAAATGCCCAGTAAGTTTGTACTTAGAAGAAAAACTAGAAGTGGTATACCGATGAAAGTTCTCAGTGTATGTTTATCGGTAGGTTTATCTGCCCAGGCATATGCTGTGCCTAGTTATGAGCTCACATATGGTGACTGGAAGCAGATATGTGGTCAGCCTAACCAAGCGTGCAACTTTTTCCTAAAAGGTTTTTTGCAATCCGCTTCTTTCTGGGCTCAGTGGGTTGAAGAAGCTGCGTTACTTCGGCCTGATCTTAAAAGAGCAAATGATGTCATACGTTGGGTCAGTATGCCTCAAGATAATGGTCAGCTTTGTCTACCAAGAAACATTCAGTTTGAATCAGTGAGAGCGAATGTTGATCGATCCCTTGAGCATCTGTATCGAGAACAGTCAGATTTTACTCCAGGACCAAGTACTTTGCTGACAGGACCTGGCTTAAGGGTAAATCTGTATGACGCATTCAAGAGATCTTATCCTTGCCAGTAGTCAAAGTAGGTGCTGTAAGCGATCTGAAACCTTCTGGTGAGCATCTCTTCGTTCTTCCAGAAAATCGTGACGGTTGTAGATGCCCTCAACACCTCCATTTTGTTTTCTGTGGGTCTGGCTTTGTCCTGTCCAAACAGACACCTAATCTTTTTGCTTCTTGTGACCAGAGCTATTACACCCGACTCGGTAATTCATGCATGCCATACTCGAAAACTATTGTAACGCCTTCTATGTTATCCATATTTCCTTGAAGAAAGTTCATTACCTTTATTTTTCGCTCGATCTCATCAATATCAGCATGGATTTGGCCTAGATTGTTACCTCTCACATAGTTCAGTACTTTATCAATGGCTGGGTTTCTAGCCATGTTCTGGATGAAATTTATATGCATTCCCTGACGATAGTTTTCAGCATATTGGGCTCGGCAAGAGACGTACTTAGTATAGAGTTCAGGGATATTTGCACAGTCCAGCGCAGGAGCCCCTAGAACCTCATCTACTGTTTGCGGGTTTTGCACTGCCATTTGTCGGATTGCTGCTGGAAGAGATGTATCTTTTTTACCACTTTTGGTGCCAATACTCTCAAATGTTAAACCATTTAAAGCGTCTGCTGACAATGCATTGGCGTACAGATTGATGATTTGGTCGACATCTTGTTCGGGTATTGGGTCGTGTTTATCTAGGTGCCAGTATCGTCCTCTCTTTGTCATTGGACGTCGTAACTTTAACCTGAGGCATTGAGCTGCCACTAGCCAATAATGATCCGAATTCGCCAACCCTTGATGCTCTCGTTCTTTTAGCCGGACAAAAGAGTCATCATAGAACCCCCCTGTTATTTTATCGGCCAATACACGTTGTAAAGCTTGAGTATGTGTGATCGAAGCAATCTGGTTGTATTTTAGAATTTTGAGGCTGGGACTATCGGTGTCTGGGCTGCGTCGATCCAATATATCGGCAAACATTCCTTCAGAGAATTGCACCATTTTATCAATCAGGAGATCAAGGTTTTTGACCACTTTGCGAACGGCTTCAGGTTGATGATAGAGAATGTTTGTATACAGCTCCGCCAGATAACCACTGTATTCTTCGCTGAACGCAAAGTCTTTACGTGGATAGAACACTCTTAAATCCGAAGACCATGCATCATCGACAGCTGCTAATTGTCGGATGAAGGTAGGGCTGGCTTTATGTAGGTTGGCGAGTAGATAAAGGCATTTGAGCATATCTTCGTGGTGTGGTTTATCCGTATCTGACTCTTTGGCTTGCTTGAGGTAGGTTTTACGCCAATCTTTATCCTGATTGGCAGCCTTGGTTGTACCCAAGATGGTGTTTAAGTGTGTCTTGAGTGCAGAATCATTGAAGTTCTTCCAAAAGTCATGATGTGTTTTCTCATCGTTCAGTTCCCACAATTCCTTTTTAAGCCCTTTAAGGCTTAGCTCTCTAGTAGCACTAGAGTTTTTTAGATGATCATAGTCCGATAGAGATGAAAAAAAAGTGCAGGGCTTCGAATGCAACAAAACTTCATATGGCAGGAGATAGACCTCCCCGTTAGTCACGGGCTGGTAGTTGCCGCAATGTCTGCGACGTAACTCATCTTTATTTGTAACATTCAGTTTTTCTTTGTTCTTGGGACCCATGAAATTTTCACTTATTAATTTTTTCTGCTTTTTTGTCAGTAGCCTTGTTCTAGTATTAACACCTAACGCAACGAGGCAGTTTTGCAGGTTGCAAAGACAAAAACCATCAGTTAAAGAGGTAAATATTATGGCAAATATTGTACAGCGTAGCATGCAGCGTAGCTTGGCTAAAACCATCTCAGAAATGGAACAAGAGACAGGGATCCCACAAAGCCAGCTAGTAGAGATACTTAACGAAGAGTATGGATATGTATCTAAGGATGACCCAGAGTTATTGAGTGATCTTAATCGGCAAATTGAGTTAGATCGAGCTGCTGACCGCCATGCTAAGAAAAAGAAGATAGAGGTTAGTAAAAGAGCCATAGCTAAAACTACTTGGGACCGTGAAAGCGGTAAACTAGCCCAAGACTTACAGGAAGGTAACATAGGGGGGGAACGGAGTTAGCTGCCTAGCTGTAACCAAGTACGGGCACTTTTTTCGTTTCAGGATCATTTTATATAGGTGGCAGGGATCGATTTAAGGGTAAATCTGTATGACGCATTCGATAGATCTTACCCTTGTCGGTAACTAAAGAAGGTGCTGTATGCGATCTGCAACCTTCTGGTGAGCCACTCTTCGTTCTTTCAAAAAGTCGTGGCGGTTGTAGATGCCCTCAACACCTTTGAGTTTGTGATTTAAGCAACGCTCAGCTACCTGTCCATCAATGCCTTCGGCAGAAGCCAGTGTTCTGAAGGTACGACGCAGGTCATGGACTACAAAGTAATCAACACTCTCCATCTTATTTTTGGTCGGCCTGGCTTTGTCCTGACCAAACAAATATTTAATGGCAGTGGTAATCGTATCTGAGCCCATATGTGCTCTTTTGCTTCTTCGTCTACTTGGGAAGACATATTCAGAATCAAGCGCTCTGATCTTGAGCTCTTGCAGCCAATTGACAGCTTGGGTGGGAAGCGGGATGGTCAACGGGATGCCATTTTTACTGCGGCTGGCTGGTAACTCCCAGATGGCTTTATCTAGGTCGATTTCACTCCAAGGGGCTTGGCAGAGTTCGCTGTTTCTGACTCCCAAAACTAAGTACAAACAGCAGGCCAAATAGTTTTCCCGAGTAAAACTCACGTTGTTCTCTCTGAACACCCGAAACACAGTCTCAATCTCTTCTTCAGTTAACACTCTGGCGCGACTCTCTTCGACACCTCCGGCGTCATTGACACGAAAAGCGGCGGCGGGATTTATCTGGGTGAGATCCAGCTTATTGGCATGTCGAAACAGTTGCTTCATATACATGAGAGTGTCGTTGGCGATGGTTGGCCGATTGCTATCCACAATACGTCTGATGACTTCTCGCACATCTAATGCTGTTACCTGATCGATTTTAAGCTTCCCAATTACTGGGCGGATCTCTTTTGTGTAAACACGTTTTGGAATGTTCGGGTGCTTGAGCCTGTCTTTAAGATCATGCTCAAACCAGTCTTTGAATAAGTCATCTATGGTTTGTATGCCGGACCATTGGCGGCGTTGGCGTTCTGCCAGTGGATTGATGCCTTGCTGGATCAGCTTTCGTTGCTGGAAGGCTGCATCACGTGCGTCAGCAAGTGATAGTTCTGGATAGGACCCTAGTGTCATTTCTGGACGACTGCCGTTGATTGAAAATCGCAAGATCCAAAAAGGTTCTCCAGAAGCGGGTACAACGAAGTAGAGGCCGTTGCCATCTGCTGTTTTTCGCGGTTCATCTTTGGCCAGAGCGGCTACTTTACGTGCATTTAGCTTGCCCATGTAGTTCTCCTTATTGTGGAAAGTTACTCACCATTTAAGGGCATACTAGATCAATACTACTCACCACTAAACTCACCAGTTGGTTGAAAATTCAGGCAAAGACCTGAAATCTCCTGAAAACAAAAAAGCCCCTATTTACAGGGGCTTGGTAAGCTTAAGTAAGCTCAAAGAGACTCAAAAAACCTTATTCTATGTTTTGGATCTGCTCGCGCATTTGTTCGATAAGCACTTTGAGCTCGACGCCGGAGGCGGTGATCTCGGTGCTGATCGATTTGGAGGCGAGGGTGTTGGCTTCGCGGTTGAACTCTTGCATCATAAAGTCCAAGCGTCGGCCGCAGGCGCCGCCTTTTTTGAGGATTTTGCGCGCCTCTGAAACGTGTGAGTCCAAGCGGTCAAGCTCTTCCGCAACGTCTACTTTTTGCGCCAGCATCACCATTTCTTGCTCGATGCGAGTTGGATCGAGCTCCACTTTGGCTTCTTCCAAACGTGTGGTTAAGCGTTCACGCTGCCATTCAATCACGGTAGGCATCTTTTCGCGCACTTTGATGACTTCAGCGCTAATGGCATCTAATCGCTGCTCAATCAGCACTTTCATGTTGTCACCTTCGCTCGCACGCGCGGCGATAAAGGCGTCGAGTGCCTCATCCAGACCGGTCATTAGGGCGCGATGCAGCTCGTCGGTATCTTGCTCTGGGGCTTCCATTACCCCCGGCCAATTCAGGACCTGAAACGGATTGATGTTGCCTTCTCCAGCGGTTTCTTTCACCCATTTGGCGGCGTGAATTACTTGCTTGGCTAAGGCTTCGTTAATGGTGAGCTTGTCTTGATTGGCTTGCGAGGTATCAAAGCGTAAGTTGCATTCCACTTTGCCGCGCGCGAGGCGCTTACGGAAGCGCTCACGCACGACGGGCTCAAGGCTGCGCAGTTGCTCGGGCATGCGAATGTAGGTTTCGAGATAGCGCTGGTTGACGGAACGAATTTCCCAAACGGCGTTGCCCCAATCGCCCTTGATTTCGTGTCGCGCGTAGGCGGTCATGCTGTGGATCATTGGTACCTGCTTGTGTGTGCAAAGAGTGAATGGCTTGATTATACGCATCCACCTGCAATGCGTCAGCTGTGTTGGCAAGATGTGCCGACAGGGATCGCAAGCGTGGCAAGAAACACGTATAATCGCGGGCAAATTTCATCAGCCCAAAAGGTTACTTGCATGCGTCCAAGTGGAAGAGCGCTCGACCAAATTCGTCCCGTTAGCTTTACCCGCGGTTTTACTGCCCACGCAGAAGGCTCTGTGCTGGTTTGCTTTGGCGACACAAAAGTCATTTGTAACGCTACTGTCGAAGAGGGTGTGCCACGCTTTTTAAAAGGCAAGGGCCAAGGCTGGGTGACGGCAGAATATGGTATGTTGCCACGTGCCACGCATACGCGAAATCGTCGAGAAGCGTCGACTGGTAAACAAGGCGGCCGCACGATGGAAATTCAGCGTCTGATTGCGCGCAGCCTGCGTGCCGCGGTTGATTTAACCGCGCTGGGTGAGTACACCATCACGGTTGATTGTGATGTGATTCAGGCCGACGGCGGCACGCGTACTGCATCTATTTCGGGGGCGAGCGTTGCACTGGCTGACGCACTTAATGTCATGGTGCGTGATGGCAAACTTGCCGCGAACCCCATGAAAGGTCACGTTGCAGCGGTGTCGGTGGGTATTTATCAGCAAACGCCAATTTGCGATCTGGAATATGTAGAAGACTCCGCGGCAGACACCGACATGAATGTGGTGATGCTCGAAGATGGCCGCATGATTGAGGTACAAGGTACCGCTGAGGCAGAGCCATTTACCCCCGATGAGCTCAATGCCATGTTGGTACTGGCCAAGAAGGGCATTGATGACATTGTCGTTGCCCAAAAATCGGCGTTAGCCGACGCATAACAGATTCAGTAGCTCCCACATTGGGGGCTATTTTTTTGCCCTGAGAACAGGATGGAGCCCGTGACATAACCGTCACAACCGTTTTAATAGTGAGAGGATGGAATGAAAGCCTACCAGCGCCAGTTTATTGAGTTTGCCCTTGAAAAGCAGGTTTTAAAGTTTGGTGAATTCACCCTGAAATCCGGCCGTAAGAGCCCGTATTTCTTTAATGCAGGTTTGTTTAATACCGGACGTGATTTAGCAAAACTGGGTCGTTTTTATGCCGCTGCATTAATGGATGCTGGGATTAATTACGATGTGCTATTTGGCCCTGCCTACAAGGGGATCCCGATTGCGACCACCACCGCGGTTGCGCTTGCCGATCATCATGATGTGGACACGCCTTACTGTTTTAACCGCAAAGAGGCAAAAGATCATGGCGAGGGCGGCCAGTTAGTGGGGAGTGCGCTCGTAGGTCGTGTGATGTTGGTGGATGATGTGATCACGGCAGGTACTGCTATTCGTGAATCTATGGCGCTGATCCAAGCGCAAGGTGCGCAACTGGCCGGTGTTTTGGTGGCGATTGACCGCCAAGAGCGGGGCCAAGGAGAGCTGTCTGCGATTCAAGAAGTGGAACGTGACTTTGCCTGCCGTGTTGTCTCTATCATTAGTTTGAGTGACTTAGTGACCTATCTAGAGCAAAGCGATGCTGACCCGGCGCAGCTGGCGGCGGTCAAAGCTTATCAAGCAGAGTATGGTATTTAACCTTTACTGGGCGCGCCACGGCGCGCCTGATTGCTTGCATGGCTTATTGCAGCTGACTGGTGAGCAATTGCCAGTACTGTTCAAAGTTGGCAGTAGGCAGTTGTTTGAAAGAGGAGCGCACATAACGGCACAAACTGCCTTCAACTTGGCCAATTAGCTGGCTAGCGAGCACCGCTTCATCGAGCGGAAAGCCTTTCCCTTCTCGCAAACGTCTTTCCCGCAGTACTTGCTTGAGTTGCGCTTCAACGCGCTCAAACAATTGGTTGATGCGACCTTGTAAGCGGTCTTGCTCGAACATCAACGCATGGCCTGTCATGATACGCGTCAGCCCCGGGTTGCGCTCACCAAATCCAAGCAGCAACTGCAGAATGAGCTTAAGACGCACTAAGGTGTCTTTCTCTTCATCAATAATCAGGTTGATGCGGGACAGTAATGAGTCCTCAATAAACTCAATTAAGCCCTCAAACATGCGTGCTTTGCTGGGAAAGTGGCGATAGAGTGCCGCCTCGGAAACGCCAACTTGGGCGGCCAATTTAGCGGTCGTAATGCGCTGGCTGCCTTGCGTGGATTCCAGCATTTGCGCGAGCGCTTGGAGGATCTCTTCGCGGCGGTTATTTTTTTTCGGGGCTGCCATTCATGCGATTCCTTTGTCTTTTATTCTCACGTTGGCGGGCGGTAAAGGAAGCATCAGGACGAGGTGCCACCAAGCGTGTTAGTCATGCCCTTTATCTTAGCGGCGAGGTGCCTGTATTAAAAGCAAAAAGCGTGGCCTTGGCGCACGCTTTTACACTTGATGTAACGGCGTTTTTTTGCGTTACGCGTTGGTATCCGCCTTGTGATAACGGGTGGCGATGTGCGTCATTACAGCGCGCGCCAAGTGGGCTTTCTCTGTTAACGGTAGTGCGAGATCACCGTTCGGCCAGAAAAGGTGTAAGGCGTTGTGATCGCTATTAAACCCTTGGTCTGAAAGCGAGACATCGTTAGCACAAATCATGTCGAGCCCTTTACGTGCCAGTTTGTCGCGTGCATAGGTCTCGATATCCTGTGTTTCTGCCGCAAAACCAACGGTAAAAGGTCGTGTATCCGACAGCGCAGCTACCGAGGCGATAATGTCAGGGTTTTTCACCATGGTGACTGTCATGGCATCTTTATCGGCTTGTTTTTTCAGCTTTTGCTCGGCAACGGTTTGGGGACGATAATCCGCCACGGCTGCACAGCCGATAAAAATGTCTTGTGAGGCAATGCTGGCATGGACGGCTTCATACATTTGTTGTGCACTGGTCACATCAACACGGTGCACGCCGGTGGGCGTTGGCAGTGCGACTGGCCCACTGACTAGGGTGACCGTGGCACCCAGTGCTCGGGCGGCTTCTGCGAGCGCATAGCCCATTTTTCCCGAACTATGGTTGGAAAGATAGCGCACCGGGTCGAGTGCTTCTCGGGTTGGCCCGGCGGTGATCATGATGTGCTTGCCAGCCAGAGGTGTGGGACCGGCCCAGTGCTCACATTCTGCCACTAACGCCATCGGCTCTAGCATGCGCCCCGGGCCGACATCGCCACAGGCTTGTGCGCCACTGTCGGGCCCCCAAATCAGGCAACCGCGCGCGCCCAAGGCGGCGATATTGGCTTGCGTGACAGCTGCACGGTACATCTGTTGATTCATTGCGGGTGCAATCGCAATCGGCGCATCGGTGGCGAGACACACCGTGGTGAGCAGGTCATTGCCCATGCCGGCATGGACGCGTGCAATTAAGTCAGCGGTCGCGGGGGCGAGCAAGACTAAATCTGCCCACTTGGCTAATTCAATGTGGCCCATCGACGCTTCAGCAGCGGGGTCAAGCAAGCTATCTGATACCGGGTGACCGGAAACGGCTTGCATGGTCAGCGGGGTGATGAATTCTTTTGCTGCGCGAGTCATCACCACCTTGACCGTCGCCCCACGTTCAATCAGACGTCGAGTGAGGTCGGCACATTTATACGCGGCAATGCCGCCGCCCATACCGAGCAGTATACGTTTTCCTGCCAGCGTCTGGGCTGGCTGTTGTGAAGAACTGGCCATAATGCGTGATATCGTTGTCAGTGAATGGCGCAACCATACCATAATCCTTAGCGTAAAAATCTTGTTCAAGCGCATGAATCCTCGCACGGTGTGAGCCAGGTTGGCTGTGATATGGGCTGATGTCTGCTGAAAAGCACACGCAACGGGGAATAAAAATAGGCGACTGTAACGCAACCTTGCCATGATGCGCTTGTATCAAGGCGGCGTCCTATCCCTACTATCGGCTTTGTCGTAGCCGACGACTGGCTCAGCAAAGGGAGAACGATCATGAGCTTAAAAACCATGCCGCAAGATTGCCGCCCACGAGAGCGTTTGCTGAGTAGAGGGGCACAGAGCTTGTCTGATGCCGAGTTACTGGCGATTTTTTTGCGAACTGGGGTGACGGGGATGAGTGCGGTTGAACTGGCCGACTACCTATTAAATGACTTTGGCTCGCTGCGTGCGCTGATGGGGGCTGACCAAGCTGCGTTTTGTCAGCATAAAGGGCTAGGAAGCGCGAAATATGCCCAGCTTCAGGCGGTATTGGAGCTTAGCCGCCGTTATTTAAAAGAAACGTTAAGTAAAACCGATGCTCTGACTAGCCCTGATCATACCCGCCGTTATTTGTCGACGTTGCTTCGAGACCGGCCCCGCGAAGCGTTTTATGTGTTATTTCTCGACAATCAACACCGTGTCATTGCCGATGAGCAACTTTTTGAGGGTACCCATAATGCGGCGAGTGTGTATCCGCGTGAAATTGTGCGCCGCGCACTCGAATTGCATGCGTCGGCGCTTATATTGGCCCACAATCACCCTTCGGGTGTGGCAGAGCCGAGTCAGGCCGACCGCCAAATCACCGAAAGAATTGTTCAAGCGTTGGGATTAGTCGACATTCGTGTGCTTGATCATCTGGTGGTTGGGGACGGAGAAGTGGTATCCTTCGCCGAACGAGGTTGGTTGTTATCCCTTTGAGGATCGCCTTTGGCGAAAAAAACGATCAAAAAGAGCGCAAAAGGATCTGCTCGGGACTTGAGCAATGTGAATTCAGTTAGTATAATGCGCCACCTTTGATAGCCTTGACCTTGAGCCTGACCTTGAATTTGCAGGACTGGCGGACAAGGTTGATATCGAGCTGAAACGATTTTGGAGAGACTTTCATGTCACGAGTATGCCAAGTAACTGGCAAGCGTCCTGTAGTTGGTAACAACCGCTCTCACGCTAATAACGCCACCAAGCGTCGTTTTCTGCCGAACCTGCAAACTCATCGTTTCTGGGTAGAAAGCGAAAAACGCTTCGTTAAACTGCGTCTATCTACTAAAGGTATGCGCATCATCGACAAAAAAGGTATCGATTCTGTACTAGCAGAAATGCGTGCCCGCGGTGAGAAAGTATAAGAGGACTTAGAGAATGGCTAAAGGCATTCGCGAGAAGATTCGTCTAGTATCCTCTGCTGGTACTGGTCACTTCTACACCACAGATAAGAACAAACGTAACATGCCAAGCAAGTTCGAGATCAAAAAATTTGATCCCGTAGTTCGCAAGCACGTTATGTATAAAGAAGCCAAAATCAAGTAATTGGTTGAAAGTTTCGAGAAAGACCCAGCCTAGGCTGGGTTTTTTTATATCTATTTTTCCTCGCTGGGCCATCCGGTCGCTTAGCTATCAACGCCAGCCTCATTTGTGTATATACTGCTGATTAACAAAGTCGGGTATCCAGTGGCGGTGTCTCATGAAGCTAAAACGAAAAACGTGGAACAACATCCTCATTTTTTCCGTGGTGATCTTTTTCGGTTTGATGCTATTGCCTGACTACCTGCGCCACCAACGCCACGCCCGAGATATGCCTGACGGTGTGATTGCCTTGGTGACGTCGCGCAGTGAGGTGCTCGCGCTGCGCTTCTCTCACTTAACCTTGACGCGTACGCTCGATGGTTGGCAAACCGATAAGCCGTTATTGATTAGCCCCACGGAGCTCGCTCAGCGTTGGCTGGGACTGAAAGGGACACAAGTGAATGACGCCACCTTGCAATCGCTGCGGCCGCAACTAACCGCACCGCGGACGCTTGAGCTACTGCGTAGTCCTGATCAAGAACCTATCCGTATTACCTATTATCAGCAGCCGCAATTTTGGTTAATGCAAAATGAGCAAGGCCAATGGCTGGCGGTGTCTGTTGATAGCCGTTACCTTTTTCCGTTGACTAAGTCGTAAGTAAAAGTCCTTATCATGCCTGAATTACCTGAAGTTGAAGTCAGTCGCATGGGGATCACTCCCTATGTTGAAGGTCAGACCGTCACCCAAATTATTGTTCGCCAACCACAGCTGCGCTGGCTGGTGCCTGATGAATTGCAATTGCTCCAAGGCCAAGTGATCCGCCGGATAACACGTCGTGCCAAATATTTGTTGCTCGAGTGCGATCTGGGGACGGCGCTTGTGCATCTTGGGATGTCGGGCAGTTTACGGGTATTACCCGCCAGCTTAGCCCCAGAAAAGCATGACCATGTGGATGTCATCCTCAGCAACAATATGATGATCCGTTATCACGACCCAAGACGATTTGGCGCTTGGCTGTGGCAAGCGCAGGATACAATGCATCAAGTGCTGAGCAAGCTTGGCCCCGAGCCACTAAGTGACGCTTTTAACGCTGATTATTTACTGGCGCGTGCGAAGGGTAAAAAATTGGTGATGAAATCCTTCATTATGGATAACGCCGTGGTCGTTGGCGTGGGGAATATCTATGCCAATGAATCTCTTTTTTGTGCGGGGATCCACCCCAAACGCCCAGCAGGGAGCCTGACGCACTCAGAAGCAGCATGCCTTGTCGATGAGATAAAAACCGTGCTCGCGGCGGCGATTGCTCAAGGGGGCACGACCTTAAAAGACTTTACCAACGTGGATGGCAAAGCAGGCTATTTTTCTCAGGAGCTTCGGGTTTACGGCAAAGCCGGCGAACCTTGTCCGCAATGCGAGACGGTATTAGAGCGTGTGGTGATTGGGCAGCGGGCAACGGTATTCTGCCCGCATTGCCAGCCACTATGATGGCGTGTTGACGTGAAGCTTATTGCAAAGCGCGGTTAAGACATCAGGGTGCACAAACTCACTGGTGTCGCCGCCGTGCAGTGCCACTTCTTTGACCAAGGTTGATGAGATAAACGAGTACTCTTCGGATGGAGTGAGAAACACGCTTTCAAGCTCAGGCATCAAACGGCGATTCATGTTGGCCAGTTGGAACTCGTACTCGAAATCAGAGACAGCACGTAGACCACGTACCAAAATATTGGCTTGGTATTGCTTGGCAAAATTCACCAGTAGCCCAGAAAAACCGACCACAGAGACATTGGGCAAATGACTGGTCACCGCTTGGGTTAAGGCGACGCGTTCGTCCAGATCAAACAGGGGTTTTTTACTGGGGCTTGCGGCAATGCCGACGATGACCTCATCGAACATGCTTGCAGCGCGTTCAACCAAATCAAGATGGCCATTAGTGATGGGGTCAAACGTGCCCGGGTAAATCACACGGGTCAGTTGTTTCTTGGTCACAGGGTTGTCCTTTTGATGTGTTATCTGGGCAGAGGTTATCAAATCATGCGTCGAGACGCATTGTTCTTCATTGTGGCGCGTCTGTGAATCTGAAAATAGGCGCGTTACACTGATAGGCGCTGCAGCGACCGCAAGATAGGAAAAACAGTGAGTATAGAAGTAGAACAGAGCGACAACGAATGTATTTGGTTTGACCCTGAGTTAGTGGAAGGGGATCCACGCCACTATTTCGATATTCACTATTGGCATCAGCAAGCAGCGGTGACGGGTTCAGCAAAAGGACGCGGCACGACCTTTTTTGTGCGTGGTCCTAAGATGGAGATGGCATTGCGCCATTATTATCGGGGCGGTTTGTTCGGTAAGCTGGTAAAAGATCAATACTGGTTCACCGGTTGGGAGACAACCCGTTGCGGGGCGGAGCTGACGTTACTCGCCTACTTGCGGGCGAAAAAGTTGCCAGTGCCTCGGCCGGTTGCGGCGCGCGCGGTCAAATCTGGGCGCACGTATCGGGCAGATATTCTGGTTGAAAAAGTGCCAGGCGCGCGTGATCTTGTAGCTATCCTCTGTGAACATGCACTATTGGCTCATGACTACCGAGCTATCGGACGACTCGTGCGACGGCTTCACGATGCCGGAGTTTGTCACACTGATCTCAATATTCACAACATTCTTCGCGATAAGAGAGGCAAGTTGTGGTTAATTGATTTCGACAAATGCCAGCAGCGTGACGGTGAGCAGTGGAAAGAAGACAACTTAGCGCGTTTGCATCGCTCGTTTAAAAAAGAGAAGGAAAAGCGTCAAATCCACTGGCAGCCCGAAGATTGGGCCGCCGTGCTAAAAGGCTATAACAAGATTCGCAAATAGGGGTTAGCGATTTAACCAAGGCGCCAGTGCTTGCAAGGTACGTTCGACTGCCCCTCGGTTTTGCTCAACAACCTGCAATCCCGCTTGTCCTGCTTGCGCGCCCAGGGGTGGGGACGAGAAAAAGGCACCGATCTTCGCGGCAATATCTCGGCTGTCATTACACACTTGCAAGGCGCCTGCTTCAATCAAGGTGTCACCAATCACTTGGAAATTGTAGTAGCTGGGTCCCGTTAACTGCGGCTTTGCGAGCGCGGCAGGCTCGAGCAAGTTATGCCCACCGACTTTAGGGCCGAGAAAGCTACCCGCCATGACAACCACGTTCGCAGCAGCCAGATATGTCATCATTTCTCCCATGGTATCCCCTAAATAGACTTGCGAGGAAAGGGCGATTGGCGCGTCACTTGTACGGCGCTGGACGCTGAGTCCGTGGGTGTGGATCTGCGCCTCTACGCCATCAAACCGCTCCGGATGACGGGGAACCAAGATTAACAAGGCATCGGGATAATCACGGAGCAAAGCGGCATGGGCGTCGAGCATGATGGCATCTTCTCCCTCATGCGTACTGGCGGCAACCCAGCATGGACGGGCACCAATGTCATCAATCAGTGATTGGCCCAGATGAGGATCCGTAGCTTTAATATCAAATTTGACGGAGCCGACCGTCGCGAGCTTATTGTCGGCAACACCCAATTCGGCAAAACGGGCCTTATCGCTGTCGTGCTGACATAAAATCACATCGATATTTTGGCTCATGGCACGAAATAGCGGTGCGATCCGTTTATAGCCGCGGCACGCTTTCTCGGACAAGCGCGCATTGATGACCACGATAGGCACACCGGCTTGATGGACGTTAGCGAGAGTGTTTGGCCACAGCTCGGTTTCCATAATCACACACAGGCGGGGATTGACTGCGCGCAAAAAACCACGGACAGCGACGTTAAAATCGACTGGCATATAGCGATGGATAATGCCTTCTATCTTTTCTGCCTGTTCGGCGCCGGTTGGGGTCGTGGTGGTGACGAGCAGAGGAATGGATGGGTAGGCCTGCTGCAACGCGGCAATCACGGGTTTCGCGGCGAGCACTTCGCCCACAGAAACCGCGTGCAGCCAAATCGGCTGCCCCTCAACAGCCGGCGTACGACCAAAGTGCTCACGCCATCGCGCACCGACGGCCGGTTTCCCGGGACGCTTTCGGTACAGGCCCACTAATAACAACGGGGCAATAAGAGTCAGGATAAAGGTGTATAGCCAGCGCAAAGGAAGCTCCTATCGACGATTTATTGCCATGATACCGATTTGTCCCTCATTTGTTGATAACCCACCATGGTATTTCATTCCGGAGCAGCTCACGTGTTGGGCGGGGAATCCACTATCTCCTCAAAAAACTATGCTAGAGTTGGCGTCATTTAAGGACGTTGTATAAAAAAGACATGGGTATCGCGAAAAAACTCAAAAAAATCATTAGAGAGCGAAAAGCGCGTCACCGTAATATGCGGGACATTGAAGGGATTATCGCCACACGCTTACGACAAGAGCAGCTGCATCAGCAAATGGTGGTTGGCGACCAGCCGCTAACCTCTGAAGCAGCGTACTTTGATAGTCCGCTAGTGGTGAGTTTGACGTCTTTTGCCGAGAAGGTCCATGAAGTCTATCTAGTGATTGAATCGCTTGCCCAGCAAACCTGTCGACCTAACCGCATTATTCTATGGCTGGACAAAGAGGAATATGACGACACGACGCTTCCTCTCTCATTGCAAAAGCAGTGTGAGCGAGGACTTGAAGTGAAGTTTTGCACCAACACTAAATCCTATAAGAAAATTATTCCCACGCTTGAGCTGCTGCCGGATGCTTATATTGTGACGGTCGATGACGATGTCTTGTATCCTCACAGTATGATTGAAGGTTTGATTCGCACATGTCGCCACCACCCAGGGTATATTTATGGTCATCGTGGCCATGAAATTAGCGTTAGTCACGACTCTATCCGTCCTTATAAGCGCTGGCGGTATTGCGCGCGCCCTGAGAAGCCGTCCCATCAACTGATGTTGACCGGATGTGAGGGCATCTTGTATCCCCCACACTCGCTCCATAAGGACGTTATGGATCAGACTTTATTTACAAAGCTCGCGCCCAGTGCGGATGACTTATGGTTAAAAGTCATGGCAATACGTCAAGGAAGCTTGTGCATGAAAGTGCCGTACAGTGATCCCTCGTTTGCGCTAAAACGGCATCGCTCGCTGGGACTGGCTCAGTTTAATATTCGGCAGGGTGGTAATGATAAGCAGCTGGCCGCCTTGCTTAGCCACTTCCCTGAGGCTAAGCAGGCGTTACTTGGTCAAGCCTGCGATGCCAAAACCTGACGGTAGAGGGTCTGATAAGTCAACGCGGTTTGACCGATATCGCAGGCCCTCGCTTGCTCAAGACTGCCAGCAATAAGGCGCTCTCGAAGCGATTCATCATTGGCAATATCTGCGATAGCGCTGGCGAGCTGGTCTGGGTTGCCTACTTCGATAAGTCGTCCTGATATATCATCTTTGATGATATCGGGGATCCCGCCGGCATTTGTACCTACCACAGGCAAGCCTGCAGCCATCGCTTCGAGGATCACAGAGCCCAGCCCTTCACTATACGAAGGATGAACCAGCAAATCGGCGGCCGCGAACCAGTTCCCCATTGCACTTTGTTTACCCATAAAGCTAATGTTGCCAAGGCCTTGTGCTTGTTTTTCGAGCTCAGCGCGCGCTTTACCATCGCCTAGTAAGCAGATGTGAATCTGAGGGGCGTGCTTTTCGAGCACCTTGGCGGCGCCAATTGTGACATCAAAGCCTTTATGGGCGTACATATTCGCGGCTTGAATGACCAGAAACTTATTAGCAAACTGCGCCTTAATTGCGTCGACGTCAGCGTCTGAAACCGGATACTGAACCGGAGAGCTAGGAATGGTTGCCACATTCGCTTGAGGGTGGCGCCGAGTTATCTGGCGGACAATCTCCGAACTGAGCCCGACCAACGTACTTGCACGTGTATAGGCAAGTTGAGATAGCCATTTACGCTTTAGGGGATTATCAATGCGTCGTGTGACGATATAGGGTACGCCATGTATCAAGCGCTGGAGCAGCGCCCAATAGATGGCTCGGCCTTCATGAACATGTACCACATCGCAGTCAGCGGTGATTGAGCGCTGATGCGAGTGAGTATAATGCTTACAAAGCACTAATTGGCACTGTTCAAGCGCGCGAATTTCATCAGCAAACGGGCTTTTGGGGTTAGCGACCACAGTGAGTTGATAACCCATTGCGAGCTGTTGTTTGATCAGTGTGAGTGTTTGTCGCTCACCGCCGCTAAACCCAGATGCAAGATTGACGTGGCAAATGTGCATGATCACCACACCTTATTGAAGTCTTCGTTTTCTAACACTTTTGGATCGCGTTGGAATTCGAGTAATTTGGCGTATTTTAGATAACTATTTACTGCAGAGCTGAGTGCGACTGTCATACCATCGACGCCACCCAAAAAGCCGCGTTGAAAAATATACTTACGAATAAAGGCGTTGAGGCCATGCACAAACGGAGAAAACGCATTGGCACGTTTGCCTTTTTGATACATTATTTTAGCTGCTCGTCCGCTGAAGTTACGTCCCGGTTTGGCGAAAAGCTGTCCGATATTATCAAAAGAGTAATGAATCAGGTCACAATCTAGCGGCTTAGGATTACTAGCTTGCACTGCGGCATGCTGTTTGACTTCGGCAAAGCGAGTTTTGGTTTTATCGTACAGACGAATACAGTAATCAGGGTACCAGCCACACTGTTTGATCCATCGGCTACCAATATGGTTACGGCGACGGAAGGCGAACGCATCATGAGGTGTATTGGCTAAATCGAGTGCTTGGATCTGTTTGACTGCTTCATTGGTTAAGCGTTCGTCCGCATCTATGCTCAGGATCCACTGGTTTTCAGTATGCGCCAATCCCACGTTTTTTTGGATGCCATCGCCAAGGTAAGGTTGGATAACGACGGTAGCGCCGAGCGCTTCGGCAATCGCCGTTGTCTTATCGGTGCTTTGTGAGTCAACAATCACGATGTCAGAACACACTTGCTGTAGCGACTCGATACAAGCTTTAATGTTTTTTTCTTCGTTGAGCGTAATAACGACGCCTGTGATCATGATGTTACCTTTAAACGTTCGTGAACTGTCCTCAACAGAGAGTGTATGAGGCCGATATCGATTTTTATTGAATATTATTGTGGTACAGCGCTTTGTATTTTTGCACGATGTTTTCTTGACTGAACTCTGCGAGCTTATTCTCTATGGCAGTCTGTTCAGATGGACTCCAATGATGCGTTAAGGCAATGTGCATTTTCTCAGCCATGTCAGCGGGCGCTTGCTCACATAGATAGTGTGCTAACTCACCAGACATAATTTGTCTCACCCCACCTTCTGAGTCCGTGCAAACGATGCGAGTGTTACAGGCTAAGGCTTCGAGTAAGACCATTCCTAGCCCTTCAAACCGTGAGCTGAGCACAAATAAGTCGGCTTGCTTGAACCAAGGGAAGGGATTCTTGCGGGCGCCTTTAAAGAAAACACGATCCTCGATACCGAGTTGCTTGACGCGTGCTTCAATATTTTCCCTGTCTTTTCCTTCGCCGACAATGACAAGATCATGCGTGACATGATGCTCTGTCATTAACTGGCAATAGGCATCCACCAACAGGGTGAAATTCTTCACTTGAGTGAGGCGTCCCAAGCCGAGTATAAATGGGCGAGGATGCATGTCCGGCTCATCCTTCTCCGCTTGTTTTCGGATATAAGCCGCGTTATTAGGGTTACTGATCACTTGAGAGTGAGAGGGAGAGAGTGCGTACTGCCGCTTGAGTGCTTGAAAGCTATCATGAGCGCCTTCAGAGACACAAACGATGTTTTTGTGATCAAAGAGTGCGTGATAAACCCGATTTGAAAATGCACCGTACTGTCTGGGCTTTATGATGTTTTCACAGACGTAGACAAAGCGCGGGTTTTGAAGAGGCCAAAGTTGCTCGAAGGTGCCTTGTCCACGGAAAATGATTAAATCGAATTTGCCCTTCTCAGCTTCTAGCTTCTTAAGTTTTTTTTGAAAGAAATAGCCAGTCAAGTAAGCAAATAATAGCGGGAATGATTTACTCACCACGCTATTTATAAGCTTACAGAGTAGGTAGTAAAGTGCGCCAATACCTGTCGTCATTGCTGCCTTTTTAAGGTTAAACAGCTGAACGTCTACCTTTTCGTTAGGCTGGATATCGATGGGGCGATCTTTTAAGTAAATAAGCGTCGCCTCATGCCCTTGCGCAGTAAATGCTTCTGCAAGGTTTACAGCGACACGCTCCATGCCGCCGAGTTTTAAGCAGTTAACAACCACAGCAATACGCATCAGTTATTATCTCTTCTTAGCATTTTCACTTGAGTGAGACTGTATATAACCCCTGAGATAATCACAAAGCTAAACACGCCATAACTACGACTATTAAAGGTTTCGAATCCATTGATGATAAACCAAAAGAGGTAGAAACATAGCGCAAGGATGAGCGTCCATTGAGGCGTCATACCAGCTTTATAACCTTTGTAGGCCTTTATACAAGGCAGAATATACAGCGCTAAAACAAGTGAAAAACCGATGATACCGTATGCGACCAGCAACTCAATGTGATTGCTGTGCAAGTGAGCAAGGTCTTTTAAAGAACCACTCGTGCTATTTTTTAACGCCATCAGTTTATCTGATGAAGTAATCACATGCTTGATCCCATTTTCACCTAGGCCGAGGATTGGGTGTTCAGCAATGCTCTTTGATGCATCAAGCCATGAGTTGATGCGTATTCCGATACTTGTCATTGGAATATTATCCAAGTCACCGGATATCACCTTGGTCAAGACCGATTGCTCTTCTGACGCACGGCTTTGAATGTATTCGGACTGGGATGCGGCAAGCAAAACGAGTAGGACAATGGCGTAGCTAATAAATACCGATTTTTTTGACTTAATGATCCCTGATAGCGTAAGTATCAGTGGCAACATAAACATAACCGCAACCATGGCAAGCCAGACTTGACGAGATTGGCTGACGATGGCAAGCACAACAGAAAAAGAAAGTGCGGTCATTAAAAGTAGACTCAATACACTTTTTACTTTAAAGCTTGTCGTCGCATGCTTGACGGCAAAAAATAGTCCAAAGCAAACTAAGGCGACGGTTCCTGCAAACATGGAGGTAAATTGCGCGTTTTTCAAACCAAAATTAACGCGCCTAAGCTGCAATGCTAAATCTACTTGATGGCGAAAGTCACTTTGTGTGACACAAGCGATAAAAATCCCGATTGTAAAAAGCACCAGCGTCGTAATAGCGGCTTTATTATTTCCTTGAAGCACAAGGCCAATTGGTATAAAGATAAATAGTTTCGCCAATCTATCAAAGTGCGGGTAATCATTCGCAAGTTGCGGGATATGGATAGTTCCATTAAACCACCCTAATCCTTGAATCACTATTGCACCACCAAATATCCAAAAAAAGGCATCTTTTTTGAGAAAGTGTCGGTGTGTGATTAATAATGGCACACTCAGCGCGAGAAAGAGTGCACGAAATAACTCGCCAGCGTCCGGAAACGCAATAGCAGTCAGGGCATAACCAAAAAGAAAAAAGCGTGCTAAGTGATAATAGCGCTTATCTTCAAATAAATTAAACAATGATGGGGCTGTGACTTGGTTCATTGGAGGATCCTAGTTACTACTTGGTCAGGGTCCAAATCGTTTAAACATTTTAAATGCCCTAACGGACATTCGCGTTTAAAGCATGGGCGGCAGTCGATATCGGTGTGAATAATATCGACTTTATGGGTTAATGGGGGCGTATATTCCGGGGATGTGGAGCCATATACCGCAATGACATGACAATTTACCGCGGCAGCGATATGCATCAGACCCGAGTCGTTGCTGACCACGGTTTGGCAGGCGCCGAGTAAGTCAACGGCTTCAATCAGGCTGGTTTTCCCCGCTAATACATACATGTCATCTTGCTGGCCAGACAGTGCGGCAATGTTTTCACAGGTTTCAACGTCTTTTGCTGAGCCGAACAGCCATACTTGGTAGCCTTGTGCAATCAGCGCTTGTGCGACCGCGGCATAGTGGCGTTCGGGCCACTTTTTCGCTGGGCCAAATTCGGCCCCTGGGCATAAACCAAGCACGGGCTTATCTTGATTCAGCCCCAGTTTTTTGACCACGGCCGCTTGTGCGTCAGGGTCAATGGTTAACTCAGGTTTTGGCAGGTCTTCAAGACCGCCGAGTGAGGCTGAGCTTTGCATCTCAGCACGAGGGTGAGCCAATGCGACATAGCGCTCAACCATGTACTGAAAGGCTTGCTTGTTGGGGCGTAAGTCATTCAGCAAGCCATACCGCATTTCACCTTTCCAGCCTGTGCGCACTGGAATATTGGCAAACCAAGGGATCAGTGCCGATTTGGCCGAATTAGGCAACACATAGGCGTGATCATAGTGGTGCTTTGCGAGTGCTTTACCCAATTGGCGACGTTTACCGAGCGCAAATTCGCCATGGCCGAGCGGCATCTCAATGCTGCGATTGACCTCTGGCATGCGTGCTAAAATTGGGGCACACCACGCTGGTGCCATCACATCAATCTTGGCGTTAGGGTGCCGTTGCTTAATAGTTTTATACAGTGATTGTGACATCACCATATCGCCTACCCAAGAGGGACCAATGACCAGTATGTTCATCATGCTGCCGCCTTCTTTTTTGCTTCTTGATAAATGTTGCGGCCATCTTCTCGGGTCCGGAGAAGCTGAAGAATCCACATATATTGGTCTAGCTGTCCTTCTAGCATTGTCTCGATTTGCGCATTCATAGCGCGTGCATCTGTCTGACTTTCGCCGGTCGGAAAGTCGTTGAATGCGGGATAAACGGTGATGTTAAATCGCCCTGTTTGGGCATTAAAGCCGGACAATACCGGGACAATATGGGAACGGGTCACTTTGCTTAGCTTACCCAAACTTGGCAAGGTGGCTTTGGTGGTGGCAAAAAACGGCACGAATTCGCTGCTTTCATCACGCATATCTTCATCGGGCAAGTAGTAACCTAGAAATCCGCGTTTAACGGCGCGAATAAAGGGTTTAATTCCGGCCTCACGTTCGTAGCAGTTCCCGCCGTATTGCACGCGTTGGCGATGCATCAGCCAATCCAGCAGGCGATTCTTTTGTCGTTTAGAAAAGGCCGCCACTGGAAGCCCTTGAGAAGCAAACAGAATGGCTGCGGCATCAATGGCCCATGTGTGGGGGACAAATAGGATCACCGCTTCGCCATTATCCGTGTGGCGAGTGATATGCTCCATGCCCGCGACGTCACAGTGGTGTTGAAACCAATGGCGGCTTCGCAAGGTGATCAGCGGAAAGCTAAGCAAAAAGGCCCCAGCCGTGGTTAAGATTTCTACCAAAATCGCCTGACGAGCCTCGGCGGATTTGTCAGGAAAGCAGGCTTCGAGGTTAAGCCATGCATTCAAAATGGTACCTTTTTTCTTTGCTACCAGTTTGTTGGCGACCCAGCGAGAAAAGCGATACTTCGCCTTAGCTGGAATGAGTAAACAAACGGGAAGGGCAACCAAAAGCATCAGCCATGTGCCCCAGTATTTGGGCGCCAGATAGGCACGCGAAAATTCTGGGTTGTAGGCATGCGCGTCGTAATCGTGTCGCTGTTTTGTCATTGCTCTTTCTCACGCCCCAGCCTCACTGGGGCGAACTATTGTTATTAGCGATTAATTTCGGCCAAATACGCGGCAACACCTTCAGCAACGGTTTTAAATGTTGCGGTGTAGCCTGCCTCTCGAACCTTGGTGAGATCGGCTTGCGTGTAGGCTTGGTAACGGCCTTTCAGGTGGGCAGGAAATGGAATTTCTTCGATTTCGCCTTTGCCGTGAAACGCGATCACTGCATTGGCAACGGCGCTGAATGGCTCAGCACGGCCGGTACCGCAGTTAAAAATCCCAGAGATTTGCTGCTGCCAGAACCAGATATTCATTGCGCAAACATCGCCGACATAGACAAAATCACGCTTGAAGGTATCACTGCCTTCAAAAAGTTTGGGATTTTCACCGTTTAGAATTTGTTGGTTAAGGTGGTAGGCCACTGAGGCCATACTGCCTTTGTGCTGCTCGCGTGGGCCATACACATTAAAGTAGCGAAAGCCGGTGATAGGTGGCAGTGTTTCACCATGAGCTGCCGCATCGTCCCATACGCGACGGACATAGTTATCGAATTGCTGCTTCGAATAGCCATAGACATTGAGTGCCCCTTCATAGTCGGGCGCTTCAATAAAATCGCTGTCGCGGCCGCCGTAAGTGGCTGCTGACGAGGCGTATAAGAATGGAATATCACGCTCAATACAATAATGGAGTAGCTCTTTGGAGTACTCATAGTTATTGAGCATCATGTACTTACCATCCCACTCTGTGGTGGAAGAGCAGGCGCCTTGGTGAAAAACCGCCTCAATAGGACCAAAGTCATCACCCGCCATAATTTGGGTGAGGAAATCGTCTTTATCCATGTAGTCGGCGATATCGAGATCAACGAGGTTAGCGAACTTGGTGCCGTCTTTTAGGTTATCGACCACCACAATATCGCGATAGCCTTGCTGGTTGAGTGCTTTTACTAAGTTGCTGCCGATCATGCCGGCGCCACCTGTCACAATTATCATATCATTACCTAAATTTTTGCCTGACGACAGACGCCGTCGCCTTCGCTGTTGTCTGTGATAGTATGGTTTAGCATCAACCGGGCAGAGGACAGAACCATACATGAAAACCCGCGATCGAATTATCCATGCTGCACTGGCTTTGTTCAATCAACACGGCGAGCCAAATATTACCACAAACCATATTGCGGCTGACCTCGGTATCAGCCCGGGCAACCTTTACTATCACTTTCGCAATAAAGAGGCGATTATACACAGTATATTCGACCAATACGCGCAAGATCTCGCCTTGGCGTTTGATCCTCATCAGCCCCGCGACGATACCCAAGCCCTGTTGCAGCATTATTTAGACGCGACGTTTAGCCTGATGTGGCGGTATCGGTTTTTTTACGCCAACCTGCCCGACATCCTGCGCCGAGATGAAGCTTTGCAACAAAAGTACTTGGCCGCCCAGCAACAGCTGCAAGTCAATTTAATGACCATACTTCAACACTATAGCCAAGCAGGCTGGCTCGCGCTGGATGAAAGTGCCCTTAGTGCTGTTGGCGAAACCCTGAAGTTGGTGGCGTCGAGCTGGATTTTTTACCAAAGCGCCCAGGCTCCCCAAACGCAAATTCACGCGGGGGTGATTTATAAAGGCGTACTGCAAATGCTAGAGCTTCTCAGGCCCTTAACCACCGCACAAGGACAAGCCGCCATTGGTGTATTAATAGACCACTATCGCAAGCAATTAGTTCGCCAAGATAAGCATGCTTTAGACACGCTGAACTGAGTAGTTCGGCGGYTTGCCTGCTTAGCTGCGCGATATTCAAACAAGATGACAGCGATTACACGATATGAATCACTGTCTGACATCCCTTATTGGCACCCGGGTATTTAACGTGCCATGATAGCCGCCATCATTCGCTGCCACCGTTAGGCAGCGACCTTCCTAAAGTAATCATCACAGCATGGAGATTGCGATGACGGCTGCCTTCTATCAGCAAATTCGTCACCAGCTTGAGCAAGTAAAAGCTGATGGCTTGTACAAAAGTGAACGTCTTATTACCTCGCCACAAGCGGCCAGTGTTGCCGTCAATCATGAGCAGCAGGTACTGAACTTTTGCGCCAATAACTACTTGGGGCTGGCGAACCATCCTGAGTTAGTCAAGGCTGCCAAGGCAGGGATGGATGAGCACGGATTTGGTATGGCGTCGGTACGGTTTATTTGTGGGACGCAAGATGCACACAAAACCTTGGAAGCCAAGTTATCTGACTTTCTCGGGATGGAAGATACCATCCTGTATTCCTCATGCTTTGATGCTAACGCGGGCTTGTTCGAAACCATTCTCGGCCCTGACGATGCCATTATTTCTGATGCGCTAAACCATGCGTCAATTATCGATGGCGTACGCTTGTGTAAAGCGAAGCGATTCCGTTATGCCAACAACGATATGGACGAGCTGGAAGCCCAGCTTAAAGCCGCGAAAGCCGCCGGTGTGGCGAATATCTTGATTGTGACTGATGGTGTCTTCTCGATGGACGGCGTGGTGGCGAACTTACCAGCTGTGTGCGATCTGGCGGAGCAATATGGCGCGCTAGTCATGGTGGATGATTCCCACGCGGTTGGCTTTATGGGCGAGCATGGCCGAGGGACGCACGAATACCATCAAGTGATGGATCGTGTTGACATCATCACCGGCACCTTGGGTAAAGCCATGGGCGGCGCGTCAGGGGGCTACACCTCAGGCAAAAAAGAGGTGATTGATTGGCTACGTCAGCGTTCGCGCCCTTATCTCTTCTCCAACTCGCTGGCACCTGCGATTGTGTCTGCCTCTATCCGTGTACTGGATATGCTAGCCGAAAGTGAACACTTGCGTGAGCAGCTTTGGGACAACAGCAAGCACTTCCGTGCACGCATGACGGAAGCTGGCTTTACGCTAGCTGGGGCCGATCACGCCATTATTCCTGTGATGCTTGGCGATGCCAAAGTGGCCAGTGAGTTTGCCGAGCGCATGATGGAAGAGGGCGTCTATGTGGTGGGCTTCTCCTACCCTGTGGTACCGAAAGGTCAAGCTCGTATCCGCACCCAGATGTCAGCCGCGCATACACGTGAGCAATTGGACCGAGCTATTGATGCCTTCATTAAAGTAGGCAAAGAGATGCAACTGATTGGGTAATGTCATGACACAAACAACCATGAAAGCTTTGGCGAAACTCAAAGCGGAGCCCGGCATTTGGATGACGGAGACCGAGCTTCCCGAGCTGGGGCACAATGATCTACTGATCAAGATTCGAAAAACGGCTATCTGTGGCACCGACGTGCACATTTACAAATGGGATGAGTGGTCGCAAAAGACCATTCCGGTGCCGATGGTGGTCGGCCACGAATATGTTGGTGAAGTGGTTGGCATTGGTCAAGAAGTGCGTGGCTTCTCTCTGGGCGATCGGGTTTCAGGGGAAGGGCATATCACTTGTGGACATTGCCGCAACTGTCGCGGCGGTCGTACTCACCTGTGTCGCAATACTGTTGGTGTGGGCGTTAACCGCGAAGGTGCCTTCGCGGAGTATCTGGTGATCCCTGCGTTTAACGCGTTCAAAATCCCGGATGAGATCTCCGATGATTTAGCCTCGATTTTCGACCCATTCGGCAATGCGGTGCATACGGCGCTGTCCTTTGATTTGGTGGGCGAAGACGTGTTGATCACCGGCGCAGGGCCGATTGGCATCATGGCCGCTGCAGTGGCCCGTCATGTTGGGGCGCGTCATGTGGTGATCACCGATGTGAATGAATATCGCCTCGAGCTTGCTCGTAAGATGGGTGTCACACGTGCGGTCAATGTGGCTGAGTCATCTCTGGAGTCGGTGATGGAAGAGCTTGGCATGACGGAAGGCTTTGATGTTGGCCTCGAAATGTCTGGGGTGCCGGCGGCGTTTAATAGCATGCTGGCGGCCATGAACCACGGTGGCAAGATTGCGCTCCTTGGCATCCCACCGAGTGATATGGGCATTGATTGGAATCAGGTGATCTTTAAAGGGCTCGTGATCAAAGGTATCTACGGCCGCGAGATGTTCGAAACCTGGTACAAGATGGCATCGTTAATTCAATCTGGTTTGGATTTAACCCCGATCATCACCCACCACTACAGCGTGGATGACTTCCGACAAGGCTTTGATGTGATGTGTTCAGGGCAATCAGGGAAAGTGATCCTCGATTGGCAGCGTTAATGCCTCTGGTGTAGCAGCGCTGATGTGCGCAAAACACCCGCACGCCCACCTATTTGGTGGGCGTTTTTAATCCAGCCAAGGGAGTGGATTGGTGGTGTTGCCTTTGCGGCGAATTTCGAAATACAAGGAAGGGGTGGATTGGCCACCGCTGTCGCCGACCAAGGCGATAGGCTCACCGGCGGTCACGGTATCGCCCACATCTTTTAGCAAAGCTTGGTTATAACCATACAAGGTCATGTCACCTTTACCGTGGTCTACGGCAATCAATAGGCCATAGCCACGCAACCAGCTCGATAGCACCACTTTACCCGCATGCGCCGCTTTCACTTCGGTGCCGCGCTTGGCGCCAATCACCACACCGTTCCAACTGACTTGGCCGGACTGACGTTCGCCAAAACGGTGTAATAACCTGCCTTTGACGGGCCAAGTGAGCTTGCCTTTGGCATTCGCAATCCCTGCCATCTTCACGGTGGCGCGTCGTGCCGCCGCGGCGATTTCTTCTTGTAAACGTTGTTTGTTCGCGTTGAGTTCCGCAAGGTAGGCACTGTCACTGGCAATTTGTGCGCGAATTTTTTTCGCCGTTTGACTTTGTGCGTTTTGCTCGCTTTCCAAATCCCGCTTTTTCTCTTGCAGTTCGGTGACTAAAGCAGACTGCTTATCGCGTTGTTGTTTCAATTGGTGCGCGGTTAACTGATATTCGGTGCGTGTGGCGGCGAGGGACTCAATCGCAGCTTGACGAGACTGTGCCAAGGTTTCGGCATAGCGTGTGAGTCGGTCTAATTGTGCAATGTCGTCGCCACTGAGTAGGCGCTGGAGCTGATCGTGTTGGCCTTGACGGTATTGTGCGTCCAGTAAGTCGGCCAGTAAGGCTTGCTGGCCAATCATCTCTTGTTGGAGACGGGCCTGTTTTTTAGTGAGTGTCTCAATCTCGGCTTCTGTATCACCAAGAGCGCTCTGTGCAGAGCGAATTCGTTTCGATAGTGTTTCAATCCGCGTGGCTTGCGCTTTTAAATCCCGTTGCAGGTGATTCAGTTTTTTGTTGTGTGCGGCCAATTGCGATTGTTGGCGAGCGATTTCATCACTGACGCCTTCCAATTGGGAATTGGCGCTCGTTGAAAAAGTGAGCAGGCACAGAAAAACGCCAGTGCACAAGGCACTGGCGCGGAGGGCTGTCAAAAAGCGTGTTCGTTTCTCCCGCATGAGGGGATTATTTCAGATCGAACACCGGCTTGCCAGTCATCTCTTCTGGAATCTCCATACCGGTCAAGGCCAGCATGGTTGGGGCCAGATCAGACAGCTTGCCGCCTTCTTTTAACGTGATGTCTTTGCTGCCCACATACATCAGTGGCACTGGCAAATTGGTGTGCGCGGTGTAAGCGCCACCAGTGTTTGGATCCACCATCATCTCGGCGTTACCGTGGTCGGCGGTAATCAGCATCTGACCGTCCACTTCTTTAATCGCTTCCAGCACGCGACCAATGCAATGGTCTACCGCTTCACATGCCTTCACCGCGGCATCGTACACGCCAGTGTGGCCGACCATGTCGCCGTTCGGGTAGTTACAGATGATCATATCGAACTTGCCAGATTTGATCGCCGCAACGAGCTTGTCGGTTAACTCTTCTGAGCTCATTTCAGGCTGCAGATCGTAGGTTGCCACTTTTGGTGAGGCAACCAAGGCACGTTCTTCGCCTTCAAACACGGTCTCGATACCGCCGTTAAAGAAGAAAGTCACGTGAGCGTACTTCTCAGTTTCAGAGATGCGCAGCTGGGTTTTACCGTTTTTCGAGAGCCACTCACCCAAGGTGTTGGACAAGCTCTCTGGTGGGAAGGCGACCGTGGTATCGATGTCGGCTGCATATTCTGTCAGCATCACAAAGTCAGACAGCTCAGCGTATTTTTTACGCGTAAAGCCATCGAAATCCGGCATAAAGGCGCGGGTCATTTGACGCGCACGATCGGCACGGAAGTTCATGAAGATGACTGCATCGCCGTCGTTGATAGTCGCTTTATTGTCACCGTCGCGATAAATTTCGGTCGGCGCGACAAACTCATCGTTTTCTTCACGGGCGTACGCAGCCTCTAGGCCCTCAACCGCGCTGGTGGCCGTGAACTCGCCATGAGCTTGAGTAAGCAGGTCATAAGCGCGCTCAACACGGTCCCAGTTGTTGTCTCGGTCCATCGCGTAGTAGCGGCCCACCAAAGATGCAATGCGGCCTTTACCCAGCTTGGCAAACAGGGTATCAAAACGCTCAAGTGATGCTTTGGCGCTACGCGGTGGCGTATCACGTCCGTCGAGGAAGCAGTGCAGGTAGATTTGGTCGGCACCGCGTTCAGCGGCAAGCTCAACCATAGCCGCAATATGATCTTCATGACTGTGTACACCGCCTGGTGACATCAGACCCATAATGTGAACCGCTTTACCTTTGTCTACCGCTTTATCAACGGCAGCAGTCAGCGCTGGCGTTTGGTTAAATTCACCATCTGCAATGGATTTGGTGATCCGAGTCAAGTCTTGGTAAACCACGCGGCCAGCACCAATGTTCACGTGTCCCACTTCTGAGTTACCCATTTGCCCGTCCGGCAGGCCCACATCGAAACCTGATGCAGAGATCAAGGTGCTGTTAGCGGCCATCAGGCTATCGAGTACCGGGGTGTTGGCGTTGGTGATCGCATTATCGCTTTGTGGATCGCGATAACCCCAACCATCGAGAATCACCAGTGCGAGTGGTTTTTTTGCAGACATATTACGTCCTCTCAATTCAAGCTAAAGACTGACATTGGCTGCCATAAGACAACCACTGAGGCTTGATGCCGACCCGAGCTGAGCAGCAGCATGACTCAATGGTCATTGAATGAGCGTAATTTTACTACATTTTACGCCGCGATATGTAGGCTAAGATCAATTATCCCCGCTGACAAGTTGACCGTTAGGCTTGCCAATGCCCCTTGAGTCCCCTCATTATGGCGAAGATCCAGCCGGCTTGCGAATGGCTTTGCTCGATTTCTGCTATTGGTGAAACCTTCTTTCTTTTCAAGTTATTGAGCGGATGGGGAAAACCGTGCTAGTCATCTGGCAAGTGAGCGAGCGCGCGGATTTACGCGGACAGGCTGTAAAACCATGGCGAGCAAGTTATACTCGACACCATTTTTCACCCTTGATGGATTCTCGCGACGCGAGTCAGCAAGCAGTATAGAGCAAAGATTATGCAGGAATATATCGATTTCGTCTCCAACAACATGCTCCTCACTTTGGCATGGGTAGGTTTAGCCGCAGCACTGCTAATGTCCTTAATTAAGCAGAAAACCGCGGCATACAAAGTGGTTGCGCCGAACCAAGCTGCGATCATTACCAACCGTGAAAACGGTGTGTTTGTCGATATCCGTAGTCGTGATGAGTACCGTGCTGGCCACATCACTGGTGCTATCAACCTTTTGCCGAGTGAAATCAAATCGAACTCACTGGGTGAGCTTGAAAAACACAAAAATGACCCCATCATTGTGGTATGTAAAACAGGTCAAACGGCGGCAGAAAGCGCAAACCAGCTAGTCAAAGCTGGGTTTGACACTGTGTATGTACTGAAAGATGGYCTCACCTCTTGGAATGATGCCAATATGCCACTGGTTCGCGCCAAAAGCAGCAAGGGCAAAACCAAGAAGAAAAAGTGATCATCAACTCAAATATCGAGCGGTCGCATGACGCGGCGGCTCGCTTTTTTTAATGTGCTGGGCACATTGAGCCAATTTAAAGTAAGGATTAACCATCATGGCTGAAGCAGAAACCAATCAACAAGCCGAGCAAAATTTCGCTATCCAACGTGTGTTTTTGAAAGATGTGTCTTTCGAAGCGCCAAACTCTCCGGAAGTGTTCCAACAAGATTGGGCGCCAGACGTTAACTTGGATCTCGACACGCAAAGCCGTGAGCTAGGCGAAGGCATTTATGAAGTGGTTCTGCGCCTCACGGTGACAGTGAAAAACCAAGACAGCAATGCCTTCCTTTGTGAAGTGCAGCAAGGCGGTATTTTCTCAGTGACYGGCATGGAAGCGCCACAATTGGCACACTGCTTGGGTGCATTCTGCCCGAACATTCTTTTCCCGTATGCCCGTGAAACCATTTCAAGCTTGGTCGTCAAAGGCACCTTCCCGCAATTGAACCTTGCTCCTGTTAACTTTGATGCGCTGTTCATGAACTATCTGCAACAGCAAGCTGACGAGCAAAAAACCGAAGACGCGCAAGCGTAAGGATTGGCCATGACCACGTTGGCACCGACACAAGACGCTGCAATCACCGTACTAGGCGCAGGCTCTTACGGCACAGCACTGGCGATTTCACTCGCCAGAAACGGTGCCAATGTCGTGTTGTGGGGCCATGATCCCCTGCATATCGCGCAGCTCGAAACGGATCGTGCCAATCAGGCGTTTTTGCCTGATATCGCGTTTCCGGACTCATTGATCTTGTGTGCTGACTTAGCGGTGGCAGTGAATGCCAGCCGCGATTTGTTAGTTGTGGTACCCAGCCACGTCTTTGGTGATGTGTTAGGTAAGGTGAAGCCTTACCTACGTGCTGATTCTCGCGTATGTTGGGCAACCAAAGGGCTTGAGCCAGAAACAGGACGCCTTTTACAAGAGGTGGCTCGGGAGCAACTGGGCGACAACATCCCGCTTGCGGTCTTGTCGGGCCCCACCTTCGCCAAAGAGCTGGCGGCGGGTTTGCCTACCGCGATTTCGGTGGCTTCTCCGGATGCGACATTTGTGAGTGAGTTACAAGACACCATTCACTGTCAGCACAGCTTTCGCGTTTATGGCAACCACGACTTCATCGGCATGCAGCTTGGCGGTGCGGTGAAGAATGTGATTGCGATTGGCGCAGGTATCTCCGATGGGATTGGCTTTGGCGCCAATGCGCGCACCGCACTGATCACCCGAGGGCTTGCTGAAATGACACGCTTGGGGGAGGCGCTGGGTGCGTCACGCGATACCTTTATGGGTATGGCTGGGCTCGGTGACTTGGTGCTCACCTGTACCGACAACCAATCTCGAAATCGTCGCTTTGGCTTAGCGCTCGGGCAGGGCGAGGGCGTTCAAGACGCGCAAGATAAGATTGGTCAAGTGGTTGAAGGCTACCGCAACACCAAAGAAGTATGGGCGCTAGCGCAACGTGCAGGTGTGGAAATGCCGATTGTCGAGCAAATCTATCAAGTCCTTTACCAAGGTAAAGCGGCCCAGCAAGCGGCAAAAGACTTGCTCGCACGAGAGAAAAAGTCGGAATAATCGCCCAGCGAGTGCAAACTAAAACGCGCGGGGTGAGAACCGCGCGTTTTTTTTATACACTGGCAGTGGCACTGGACGTGTATACGTCCTGGTTGTAGGTCATTTTTGTAAGGACGAAGGCAGTGAATAAGGCCAGAAAAGAATGCCAGCAACACCGCGTATGGCAAGCGGTGAAAAAGGAAGCGCGCGAGCATGCTGAACGCGAGCCGATGTTGGCGAGTTTTTACCATGCCACCATTATCAAGCACGACAACCTTGCCAGTGCGTTAAGTTATATTTTGGCGAACAAGCTATCGACCCCGTCGATGCCGTCGATGGCGGTGCGAGAGGTCATCGAAGAAGTCTATGCCAATGATGCTTGCGTGACGGAGTCAGCCGCCTGCGATATTTGTGCCACAGTAGAGCGTGATCCCGCGGTGGAGCTATATTCAACGCCACTTTTATACCTAAAAGGTTTTCATGCGTTGCAAGGCTTTCGCGTCGCGAATTGGTTATGGCGTCAGGGCCGTAAGGAGCTCGCCACTTATCTTCAAAACCAAATCTCGGTGACATGCCAAGTTGATGTGCACCCTGCAGCTTGTATCGGGCGTGGCATTATGTTTGACCATGCCACCGGCATTGTGATCGGCGAAACCGCGGTGATTGAAGACGATGTCTCTATCCTACAAGACGTGACCTTGGGCGGTACTGGTAAAGAAGGTGGCGATCGCCATCCAAAAGTCCGCACAGGGGTGATGATTGGCGCAGGGGCGAAGATTTTGGGCAATATCGATATTGGCGAAGGCGCGAAAATCGGTTCCTGCTCTGTGGTACTCAACCCTGTTCCGCCCCATACCACCGTGGCCGGTGTACCGGCGAAAATTGTGGGCCGACCCAGCTCGCATATGCCGTCTTTGGATATGGACCAAGAATTCAACGGCTCGCATAAAACCTTTATCTCTGGTGATGGGATCTAATCTAGCCGATAAAAAAACGGAGCCACTGACTCCGTTTTTGTTCGCATATTGAACGAGATTAAAACAGCTTTTCTGCTACTTCGTACAAATCTTGGCGGAATGGACGCTTCATGTTTTCAATAGCGTCGATGATGTCGTGATGCACCATTTTATCGTTCTGAATACCCACACAACGGCCACCTTCACCTTGCTGGAGAAGATCGACGGCATATGCACCCATGCGGGATGCCAAAATACGGTCGAAGGCACCCGGTTGGCCGCCACGCTGGATGTGGCCCAAGATGGTTGCACGGGTCTCGCGGCCGGTTTCGGTCTCGATAAACTTCGCCAGTTCGTTTACGTCGGTCATCAATTCTGTGATAGCGACAATGGCGTGTTTCTTACCCTTGTAGATCCCTTCTTTGATTTTCGACAGCAGTTTGTCTTTATCCAAGCCAGTCTCTGGCGTAATGATGTATTCGCAGCCACCCGCAACGGATGCCATCAAGGTGAGGTCACCACAATGGCGGCCCATCACTTCGACAATCGAGATACGTTGGTGAGAGGATGAGGTATCGCGCAGACGGTCAATCGCATCGATAACGGTGTTCAAGGCGGTCATGTAACCGATGGTGTAGTCAGTACCGGCTACATCGTTGTCAATGGTGCCGGGTAGGCCGATACAAGGATAGCCCATTTCAGTAAGCTTCTTGGCGCCCATGAATGAGCCGTCGCCGCCAATTACCACCAGTGCATCAATACCGTGCATCTTGAGGTTTTGGATCGCTTGTTCACGTACTTTCTCGTCCGCGAACTCAGGGAAGCGGGCTGAGCCTAAAAACGTACCGCCGCGGTTAATCACGTCGGAAACACTGGTGCGGTTAAGACGCTCAATGCGGTTTTGGTGTAAACCGAGAAAGCCATCATAGATGCCGTAAACTTCGAGTCCTTCGGTGAGTGCGCTACGCACCACTCCACGAATCGCTGCATTCATGCCCGGCGCATCGCCGCCACTGGTCAAAACACCAATTTTTCTAACCATGGTTACCCTCTGACTTTTGGTCAATTAGTTCGCGCCGATTGCGGTAATGGCAACCTATTTGCCCCAGTGAACCCGCAACGACTGTTGCCTAGACTGTAATTTTCCTACTTCTGTAATAGTATTACAATTACTGTCGCTAAAAAGTTGATACATGTCAGCCCTGTGGGCTTTTGTTCACTGCCGATGACGAGAATTGTACGCGCTCTTTGTTCACCACGGATACGGGATCTTGGTGGATCATGATATCCGCGCCGGGAAATGCAATGAGTAATCGGTCTTCCACTTCATCGGCAATCGTATGTGCATCTACTAAGGGTAGCTCGTCATCMAGCTCWATGTGYAGTTGGATAAACKTTGTCATMCCRGCTTGGCGYGTACGCAGTTGGTGGATCCCCCGCACACCTGCAACAGAGCTTGAAAGCACGGCGATGCGTTCCTGATCATCAAGCGGAATTTGCCGGTCGAGTAAGGACTGGACTGCCTCGTAGGCCATTTTGATTGCTTGCCACAAAATAAAGCCACTGATCCCAATCGCGAACCAGGCGTCGGCTTGTGTCCATCCATACCAACTGAGGACCAGGGCAACAATGATCGCCACGTTCATCAGCAAATCTGACTGATAGTGCAGCGCATCGGCACGAATCGCGGGGCTCGCGGTTTTACGGATCACCCACTTTTGAAACAGCACCAACCCCAAAGTCACGAGCGTGGCCCCCACACTTACGGCTACCCCGAGTTCAGGGGCTGCAATGGGTACAGGCTTGAACAAACGTTCAAGCCCACTGAGCAGCAAAAACGAGGCCGAACCGACAATAAAGGTTGATTGGGCTAAGGCGGCTAATGACTCAGCCTTACCATGGCCAAAGCTGTGCTCATTGTCAGCCGGTTGCACGGCATAACGCACCACGACTAAGTTGGTTAATGAGGCGAGCAAGTCGAGTAGCGAGTCCACGAAGGAGGCGAGCACACTGACCGAGCCGGTCAGCCACCAAGCAATCAGCTTGGCGATCAGCAATAGGGTGGCGACGCAGGTTGCGGCCCAAGCAGCGGCCTCAACCCAGAAGGCATACTTTTTTGTCATACCGAGGGCAGAAGGTTAATCAAGTCTGCCCTCAGTATATATCTCATTCACAGCAAACGTATGACACGGCGCAGGTTTAACGTGAACAATCGCCTTTTTTACCGTGATGACGACGCTGCCCTTTGCCTTGTTTATCATGCTTTTTATGCATGGCGTCAAAGAACGCAGTTTGCTGCTCTGGGGTGAGCACCTGCATCATCGCGTGTTGATGACGTGCATGGGCCACGCGGCGTTCAGTATTCTGCTGTGGCTGAGCCGACAATAAATCGCGCACCGCTTGCTCATCAAAGGTGTCTTGGGTCAGTAAGGTTTTCATCTTGGCTTGAAAGTCGCCGCGTGCCTGCTGACGTTGAGTGCGGTACTCATCACGCAGTGCTTGGAGTTGAGTTTGTTGAGCCTCGGTTAACTCTAGATCACGCCACATCCCGTGGTCCATGCCATCACCAAAGTGGGGAGCGGCGAGGGTGGGCAGGGCAATGGCGGCTATTGCTAGGCCGATAGTGAAACGTTTCATTATTCTTCTCCGGTAGTGAGTGGTTACCTGTTTAGCTTACGGGCTGGGATGTAAAGTCACGTTATTCGGTGTAAAGATGGGTAAAGTCACTCATCCGCGGGCGTAGCTATGATAGAACTACGGCTAATTGATAATGGGCAGAGAGTCTGATTGCCATGCAAGAGGTTTTGATCATCGATGATGATACCGCACTGACGGATTTACTCAGTGAGCTGCTCTCACTGGAGGGATTTTCGGTGCGTTGTGCGGATAATGGCCAAGCTGGCCTTGAGATGGCGAGTGCCTCGCCCCCTGACATTATTCTGCTTGATGTGATGATGCCGGTTTTGAACGGCATGGAAACCTTGCGTCAGCTGCGCGCCACATCCAACGTCGCGATCTTGATGCTCACTGCGCGAGGAGAAGAAGTAGACCGAGTGATGGGGCTCGAGCTGGGGGCGGATGACTATTTGGCCAAACCCTTTAGCGATCGCGAACTGCTGGCGCGGATGCGGGCCATTTTGCGCCGAACGCAGGTCGTAAGCGCAGAGTCGGCACCGCCTGAAGATGAGCAGGTACTGGCCCATCATGATGTGCGAGTGTACCCGCATCGATTAGAGACGTTGTGCCAAGATAAACCCGTGGCGTTGACCGGTATGGAAACCGAAATGTTGGCCTGTTTGCTTCATCACCCCGGTGAAGTGGTAAGTAAAGCCTTATTGAGTGAGCAGGTGCTAGGAAAGCGACTAATGCCCTTTGACCGTGCAGTCGATGTGCATATTTCCAATTTGCGTAAGAAGCTGCCAGAGCGCCTTGATGGCAAACCTAGGATTAAAACTCTAAGAGGTAAGGGCTATCTATGGGTCGACTAGGTCTCTGGCGTCGCCAGCTCGCCGAGCGCTGGTCTCGGGTGCCCTTTCTCGGAAGCTTATACGGACGGGTTTTTATCATTTTCTGGCTGACGCTGCTGGCGGTGCTGGCGGCGGTTATTTGGGCACAGCGAGAGGATCCGCGTAGCTTGCATGCCATTCCCTCGCCGGAAAAAGCTCGTATCCAAGCCCAACTGGAACAATTAGTAGCAATCTCACAACAGCGTGATATTCCAATTGCGGTGATGGTTGCACGTCAGAATCAACATCGCGGTCATCGTCGCACGCCCTATAAGTTGTATTGGGTGCCTGATAGCGCGACATTAGGATCTTTGCCACGCGAATTACGCCATTTTATATCGCAAACCACCGACACTGATGCGCCGATGCAGCGCCTTTATCACCGCAATATGTTAGCCGGCCCTTTCCCCGTCACTACCGCGCGTGAAGCCGGAACCTTTTATCATGCTCGGCGTTGGCAACCCAAACTGCCGTTTGTGCTTAAAATTTTGGAAAAACCACAGCACTTATTAGTGGTGACCATGTTGGTCAGTACGCCTTTGTTGCTCTGGTTGGCATATACCTTGACGCGTCCCGCGCGGCGGTTTCAAACGGCGAGTCAGCGGGTCGCCAAGGGGCAGTTGGTGATTGACCCTACCCTTGAGCAAGGTCCCAAAGAGTTTCGCGACGCAGGTCGAGGCTTCAACCAAATGGTGACCGCGCTCAATCAGATGGTGACTGGGCAGCAACAACTGGTGTCGGATATTTCCCATGAGTTGCGCTCACCCTTGACCCGACTGCAAATGGCACGCGCCTTGGCCGCGCGTGAATTGGGCGATAGCGAAGTATTAGCGCGGATTGAACGGGAAGCGAGCCAATTGGAAGCCTTGATCAGCGAGCTACTCACCTTGTCGCGACTGCAATCGCAAGGACACCTTGAACGCGAATCCATCAGTGCTCAAGCACTCTGGCAATCGGTTGTTGACGATGCCCAATTTGAAGCGGGGCAGCAGGGTAAGCAGATCGAGGCGACTCCCTTTCCTGATGTCGCATTAACCGTCAATGTGCGCTTAGCCCGCAGTGCGCTCGACAATGTGCTGCGTAATGCGATTCGCTACGCCAATAAACATGTCTGCCTATCGGTTATGAGCGAGCAAGCGGGGTTAAATATTGAGATTCAGGACGATGGCCCCGGCGTTCCTGAGACAATGCTGACTGATATTTTCCGCCCCTTTTATCGCGTGTCTGCCGCGCGAGACCGTCAATCGGGCGGGACTGGGCTGGGGCTGGCGATTACTGCACAAGCCGTACAGCAACATGGTGGCCAAGTCAGTGCCGCGAACCATCCACAAGGTGGACTCGTGGTGCGCTTGCAATGGCCGAGTGGTTAATATTGCGCAATCTACCAACGGTTGCGACAATACCTGCCTTGCTTACTTTGGTAATGAACTCTCATGTTTGATATAGCGCTTTACGAGCCTGAAATTGCCCCCAATACGGGGAATATCATTCGTCTTTGTGCCAACTGTGGTGCGAACTTGCATTTGATTGAGCCGCTTGGCTTTGATCTGGAAGAAAAGAAAGTCCGTCGTGCGGGACTGGATTATCATGATCTTGCTCGAGTGACACGTCATAAAGACTATGCGGCGTTTGCAAACGCGATGGCGGGTCGTCGGATCTTTGCGTGTACCACCAAAGCCACCCAGTTTCACACTGAGGCGACGTTTGCGGACGGTGATGTGTTGTTGTTTGGGCCAGAAACGCGCGGCTTGCCTGATGCGTTGATCCAAGCATTACCCGACGCGCAGCGGTTGCGCATTCCCATGCAGCCAGAGGCACGTAGCCTAAACCTGTCTAATGCCGTGGCCATTATTGGCTATGAAGCGTGGCGGCAATTAGGATTTGCCGGCGCACAATAAAAAACGTCCCCAGGTTGGGGACGTTTTGTTAGATGTTTAGCGTCAGTCGCTTACGCTTTTTTCGCGTCAGCCGCTGCTTTAGCGATAGCGGCAAAGCCCACTGCGTCAAGCGCGGCACCGCCAACTAGCGCGCCGTCGATATCCGGCATCGCGAATAGCTCTGCAGCATTTCCTGCTTTTACTGAACCGCCGTACTGAATCACAACCTTGCTTGCGACGTCTTCGCTGTAAGACGCAATGTGCTTACGAATGGCCGCGTGGATTTCTTGAGCCTGTTCTGCAGTGGCTGCTTTACCAGTACCGATCGCCCAAATAGGTTCATAGGCAATGATCGCACCGTTCAGCGCTTCAACACCTTGTGATTGAATCACTGCGTCAAGCTGACGTGCACAGACAGCAAGGGTTTCGCCCGCTTCGTTTTGCGCTTCGGACTCACCGATACAAAGTACTGGCGTGAGGCCATTTTCTTTCAAGAAAGCGAATTTCTGCGCGACAAATTCGTCAGATTCTTGGTGATATTCACGACGCTCTGAGTGGCCGATAATAATATGGGTTGCACCAAAGTCTTTCAGCATCTCTGCAGAAATATCACCGGTGAATGCGCCGCTGTTGTGTGTGTCGACGTTTTGCGCACCAAGCTTAATGGCGCTGTCTGCCAGTAGTTGTTCGGCTTGAGCTAAATACATGACCGGTGGCGCAACAGCAACGTCCACACCTTCCACGCCTTTAAGTTCAGCGTTCAGGCCGTTAAGCAGTTCAGTGACCATGGCTTTGCTGCCATTGAGTTTCCAGTTACCCATTACCAATGGACGGCGCATAGGAATTCCTCCGCGGTTTAGTTGATTTGAAGTCAAAAGATGTAAAGAAGGTAGTCTATTGTAGCGCGGCCTTCTCTGTTTAAAATCATAGAATGGCGAGAATGCCTTCGTTTTTACGCGTTTTATTGGCAAAAGTGAACCGCTAAGTAGTAAATTTTCATCATTTTGTGGCACGTCTGGCCAGTGAACTGTGATGGTCTCGCTAGAGTGGTGGTGAAAAATCCGGCACCATAGCCTTTCTCAATAACAAGGAGTGAGTGATGCCGCATTTAATCATGGAATACACAGAATCGGTTTCTGAACGAGTGAACATTGATCAGGTGGTGGAGGCCTTACATCAAGCTGCCATCGCCAGTGAGGTGTTTGAGCCGGCGGCGCTAAAGTCGCGAGCCGTGCCTTGCGGCGTATGGCGGGTTGGAGAACAAGCCGACCGTGGTGATTTTATTCATGTCGAATTTCGCTTGCTCGATGGGCGAACTGTGGCGCAAAAGCAAGCCATTAGCCAAGCGCTGGTTGACGTGTTATCCCGCCATGCTAGTCACGTGAGCAGTTTGACGGTTGAAATTCGTGATATGGAAACCAAAAGCTACAGCAAGCGGGTCGCGTCAGCTGTGGTTTAACCGATGATAAAGCGGTAACGGGTGGACGTTCCACCCGAGCCGGTTTGGACGTTATTCGCCAGCGCGTGCGCTTTGTCGTGCGGCTTGGCCGACGCGAAAGTCCATGATTTCAGCGTTGTGGCTACGTAGCGATTCGGGTGATTCAAAGGCGGTGGCAAAGCGTGAGTATTGCTTTGACAGCGCTTGAAATAACATCACGTTCACGTGCAGTGGGTTTTTGCCATGTTCTATCACGCGGTTGATGTGGCTTAGCATGGCGTGGAGCTGTGGTTGCGTGGCATGTGAGGCATTGGCAATCACTTCTTCACTCATCTTGAGGCGCAAAGCTTCTAAAGCTTTTGGATCGGACTGAGCCAAAGCGGCCAGTTCATCAAAAGAAGGTAGCGTCTTCATAAGTTACTCCTTTGTACGCCGTCGGTCAGATGACCGCATTACCAAGGCGTATGAATAACTATGAGTCGGGGGCGTGGGGGGATCAAATTCAGGGTGTCTGAGCCACTTGGCGCTCTGAACGGGAAAGCAGACTGTGGCACAAACAATCCCCTGAAAAATGACCGCTTTTTAGTGCTTATTTTTAACTATAAAAATACGACGGGTTACCGTATGCACCCCAGCAAAGGGGCGCAACGACTTACCAATAGTGCTCAGTGGTAATGTTACCGGGCTTACGGCGTAGGTTTTTGCTTAATCCTTTGCCTTCCAAAATGCTCTTCACTTCTTTGACCATCGCCGGGTTCCCGCACAGCATCACTTGGCTATGGTCGGGCTGAAGCGGTAGCCCAACCACGCGTTCGAGCAAGCCATCTTCCAACGCATGGGTGATCCGTCCAGAAAGGGCGCCCGCGGTGGGCTCGCGACTCACGAACGGTTGCACGACTAACTGATCGGGGTATTTTTCTTGTAGTGCGTTGATGCGTGCTTGATAGGTCAGATCCGCCGCGAATCTTACCGCATGCACCAAGATAACCTTTCTAAACCGTGACCAAACATCCCCTTGCTCCATAATCGACAGATAAGGACCAATGGCGGTACCGGTGGCGAGCATCCACAAATGTTGGCCTTGCGGCACTTCATCCAAAGTAAAGTAGCCCGCGGGATCTTTAGTGATCATCACGGTTTCACCCGGTTCTAGCGCATGCAGTCGCGGCGACATGAGTCCATCGGCGACACGTGTGGCATAGACTTCGTGATACTTACTTTGAGGAGGGTTTACAAACGAGTAGGCGCGTTGAATGAGTTTACCGTCGATCTCCATCCCCAGTTTTGTAAACTGGCCGGCGGTAAAGGGTTCAATAGGGGCGGATAACACCAGGCTGAAGAGATCCTTCGTCCAATGTTGGTTCTCCACAACTTCAGCCTTGATCCAAGTGGCCATATTACCTCCTCACGTCTTTTCTCCGATTCGATATGTACAGCGACGTTGCCCGGACACGATGTGCTCTTCGCGCTCGATACGGTAAGCATTACCTAAAAGGCGTTGAAATAATTGTATTTCTGAACGGCAAAGCGCCGGACACGTTTTGGCTGCGTGGCAGATAGGGCAGTGATGTTCAATCAATATGTAGTCGGCGCCATCCTGTTGGAGCTCGGCCATATACCCCTCGCTCTCTCTAAGATACGCCAAGGTTTGCAATTTAGCCTCTAAATTATCGCAATCTTTTAGTGCATCTTGATATTGCGCAAGGGTTCGCGCTTCTCGTTGCGCGATCACTTTTTCGACGCCCTGCTCGCCAAACACGTCTTGGACGGAGTCAATCAAGGTGATCGACAGATCGTTATGACTGTCTGCAAAACGACTATGACCACTGGCGGTGAGCGACCAGTGGCGGGTGGGACGGCCCACTTTGGCGCGCACATCTTCGAAATCAACCAGCCCTTCTCGCTCAAGGCTCTGTAAGTGTTGGCGCACGCCCATCGTGGTCATCCCCAGCGATTGCGCGAGGGTTTTTGCGCTGACACTGCCTTCTCGTTTAAGGGTATCGAGAATGCGATCGGTAGACTTGATGGTAGTGATAGTGATTACCCCAATACGCTGCCCAGCAGCACACAACTAAATAAAGCAAAGTGTTTATAAAAGGGTAATCGAAATCAATCCACTTGACCAGTCAGGGCAGCACATTGGCTGCCCGCTGAGTTATAAGATGTGATGCTTGATGGCGTCGTCTTTGCGGCTTAAATAGTGGGTCGAGTGGATGCGGCGTATGGTACGACATTGACCGCGTACCACCAGGGTTTCTGTGGTGGCCAGATCGCCTTGGCGACTAATGCCATCTAGCAAGTCCCCCTTGGTGATCCCAGTGGCGGCAAAGACAACGTTATCGCTGCTCGCCATGTCGGACAACGTCAGTACTTGGTGGGCTTGGATCCCCATTTCTTGGCAACGGGCTAATTCTTGCTCACCAAAAGCGCGGTTCTCTGGGGTATTGTCTTTGACTTCGTGGCGAGGGAGCAAACGTCCTTGCATGTCGCCGCCTAGGGCGCGAATAACGGCGGCTGACACCACACCTTCCGGCGCACCGCCAATGCCAACCATCACATCTACTTCGCTTTCAGGCATGCAGGTAAGAATTGAGGCGGCCACGTCGCCATCGGGAAAGGCGAAAACTCGGATCCCGCGTTGCTGCATAGTGGCGATGATGGCGTCATGGCGAGGCTTTGCCAAGGTGGCGACGACCAGCGTATCTAGGGTTTTACCTAGGGCGATGGCGATATTTTCTAAGTTCTCGAGCAGGGGCTTATGCAGATCAATGGCACCTTTGGCGCCCGGTCCCACTACCAGTTTTTCCATGTACATATCCGGCGCTTTTAAAAAGCTACCTTTCTCGCCGGCGGCCAGTACCGCCAGGGCATTCGCTTGCCCCATGGCCGTCATGCGTGTGCCTTCAATCGGATCGACGGCAATATCGACCGCGTCGCCGCCCAAGCCGACTTGTTCACCGATATAGAGCATCGGCGCGTCGTCTATTTCGCCCTCGCCAATCACAATTTCACCATCAATCTCGGTGAGGTTCAGTAAGGTACGCATCACGGCAACGGCTGCACCATCCGCTGCATTTTTATCGCCACGGCCCAGCCATTTATAACCGGCAAGGGCGGCGCCTTCGGTGACACGAGAGAAAGCCAGTGCGAGATCGCGTTTCATGAGTACTCCAAGATAAAAGCCACAAAAACTGGTCAGCCCAGTGAGCGCGCGCCAGTTTACCAGAAATAGAAAACGTTTGCGTACGCCTGTGAGCAGAGGATATGTGGAAATACACGTCAGGCGGATCAGGAATAATACCAAATATGCTGGATTTTTGTGCACTTGTGCGTTGGCAAGGCGCGAGAACAGTGGCAGTCTAGCGTGCGCTCGGTACAATAACAGCGGGGTGCACAATCACGTTGCACGGGTTGCTGCTGATGTCAGTAGTAACGGGATCAATCGTCAGAAATAAGGTGGCCTTGATGTCATTGGAAGTATTAGAACAACTCGAAGCAAAAGTACAAATGGCGGTGGATACCATTTCGCTGCTGCAAATGGAAATCGAAGAGCTGAAAGAAAAGAATGACGCGCTAGAGCGTGATGCAGCCTCGGTGAAAGAAAGCCGTGAAAGCCTCGAGCAAGAAAACGCCAAACTGCGTGAAGAGCAAGAAGCGTGGCAAAACCGTATTCGTAGCTTGCTGGGCAAGATTGAGAACGTCGAATAAACAAAAACAGAGCCGATTGGCTCTGTTTTTCTATCCGCGTGAGGCGACGTATTAGTCGTCGTCTTCCTCGTCATCAACGTCGACGCTATCCATGGTGAGCGCGTCGGGTGAGAGGATCACGCCGGTCGTATCTGCATAGACATGATCGTCCGGGAGGAAAGTCACACCGCCAAAGTTGACGGGAACGTCAGTTTCCCCTGTGCCTTGTTCATCCGCGCCGACCGGAATCGATGCCAGTGCTTGAATACCGATATCAATCTCATCAATGGTGTCAACATCACGGACGCAGCCATACACAATCATACCTGCCCAATCGTTATCAGCAGCAAGCTGTGCAATTTCGCCATCAATCAACGCACGGCGCAGTGAGCCACCGCCATCAATCAACATGATCCGTTGCTGACCGTCTTGTTCAGCAAGCTCGCGGATAAGGCCATTATCCTCAAAGCATTTAACGGTTGTAATCTGGCCACCAAACGCACTGCGGCCCCCGTAAGAGCTAAACATTGGCTCCACGACATCCACTTGTTCAAGATACATGTCGCATAGTTCCGAGGTATTGTATTCCATAGTCTAACTTCTTGTTGAGGCAGAAAAAGGCTGACAACATGCGGTTGCCAACAAGGCTAGTCCAAGTATAACGGGCCGATAAGGCTTTGCAATGCAAAAGGGGACAATCTGTGCCCTGATTACACTAACAGCATACCGGTCATAAAAAGGCCATTGGTGACCAGTGCACAACGTACCATGTTTCCCATCATAGGACGCAATGCGGTGGCGCTTGCGGCTTGATACACTTCACGGCCATGGCGAATCAATAAGGGAACGCCGGCGAGAAACAACCATCCCAGCCAAGCTTGGAAGGTGAGCGCGGCAAACAGCGAATAGCAAACCACGGCGCTGGCAAGCAAAATCACATGATACTGGCGACCGCGATGTGGGCCTAACCGTACCACAAGCGTATGTTTGCCACAGGCGCGATCGTTATCAATGTCGCGTAGGTTATTGATGTTGAGCACTCCCACTGCGAGTAAGCCGCATGCGGTGGCGGGGAGGATAACTAGCGAGTCAATGTGTCCAACTTGTAAATAGTAGGTCCCAGCGACACCGAGCCAACCGAAAAACATCAACACGGAGAGATCCCCCAGCCCACGATAGCCATAGGGTTTATTGCCCACGGTGTAGGTAATGGCCGCCACAATGGCCATGACACCGAGTAGCAGAAAACTGACGATATCAGTGGGTTGTTGGCAGGCAATGGCAATTAAACTGCCACCACTGATGAGCGTGAGTAGCACGTTGAGGATGAGCGCACGCCGCATGGTAGCGATACTCACGTGTCCTGACTGAATAGCGCGCATCGGGCCTAGGCGCGCGGCGTTATCTGTCCCTTTCACCGCATCGCCATAATCATTGGCGAGGTTAGACAAGATCTGCAGTAATAACGCGGTGACCAAGGCCATGGCGCTAATCGACCAAGAAAGACGCCCTTGTGAGGCGGCGACCGCGCTGCCACATAAAATAGAGGTAATGGCAAGGGGCAAGGTCTTGGGCCGAGCGGCATCAAGCCAAATAGCCAAAGTGGATTGAGTCATACAGACACTCTCGACGAACAGACAATATCGCCATTATCGCTTAAGCGTGTAAGTGGGCAACGGGCAGGGTGGGGAAATTCGACTTCCGTTTGCGTCAGCGCAAACTTTTATGCAAAAAAGGGCAGCGTTTGCTGCCCTTGATATCGGTATGGATTAGAGAATAAAGCGGCTGAGATCTTCGTCATCCACCAACTCTTCGAGGTGGCTACGCACGTACTCGGCATCCACTGTTACGCTTTGACCGGCGCGCTCGCTGGCTTCGTACGAGACGTCTTCCATCAAACGCTCCATCAGTGTATGCAGACGACGAGCACCGATGTTTTCCGTTTTCTCGTTCACTCGCCAAGCGGCAGAGGCGAGCTCATCGATACCGCTTTCTTCAAACGCCAGATCAATCTCTTCGGTTTTCAGCAAGGCAGTATATTGCTGGGTGAGCGAGGCGTTTGGTTCAGTGAGGATACGCTTAAAGTCATGAGTTGATAGGGCTTCAAGCTCAACACGGATTGGCAGACRGCCTTGCAGCTCTGGGATCAGATCAGACGGACGTGACACTTGGAATGCGCCTGAGGCGATAAACAGGATATGATCAGTTTTGATCATGCCGTGTTTGGTCGAGACCGTACTGCCTTCCACTAACGGCAATAGATCACGTTGCACCCCTTCGCGCGATACGTCACCGCCGCTGGTGTTACCGGATTTACAAATCTTATCGATTTCATCAATAAAGACGATGCCATTGTTTTCCACCGCATGAATGGCTTGCTCTTTGATGTCATCATGATTGACCAGCTTGGCTGCTTCCTCTTCGGTCAACACCTTCATCGCGTCTTTGATTTTCATCTTGCGCTTTTTGGTGGTGTTGCCTGCCAAGTTTTGGAACATGCCTTGTAGCTGGTTGGTCATTTCTTCCATGCCGGGAGGCGACATAATCTCAACGCCCATTTGTGGAGCGGCAACGTCGACTTCTACTTCTTTATCGTCAAGTTTGCCTTCACGCAGCTTTTTGCGGAAGTTTTGACGGGTTGAAGAGTCTTCCTGACTGGCTTCATTTTGCCCCCAAGCGTCACGGGCTGGTGGCAGCAAGATATCGAGAATACGCTCTTCCGCTTGCTCTTCAGCACGGAATTTCACTTTCTCCATCGCTTGCTGTTGGGTCATGTTCATCGCCACATCCGCGAGATCGCGAATAATGGTTTCCACCTCTTTACCCACATAACCGACTTCGGTGAACTTGGTCGCTTCGACTTTTATGAAAGGCGCATTGGCAAGGCGCGCCAGACGGCGAGCAATCTCGGTTTTACCCACACCCGTCGGGCCAATCATAAGGATGTTTTTCGGCGTGACTTCCGCACGCAGATCTTCTGGCAGCTGCATACGGCGCCAGCGGTTACGCAGTGCGATCGCCACCGCACGTTTGGCTTTATCTTGGCCGATAATATGGCGGTCAAGCTCATGCACAATTTCGCGTGGAGTCATTTCAGACATGACAAATCCTGTTATTTACTCTCGAGTTCTTCGATGGTGTGATGCTGGTTGGTGAACACACAAATATCACCAGCGATCGCGAGGGCTTTTTCGGCAATTTCTCGGGCGCCTAGCTCTGTATTTTCGAGCATGGCGACAGCGGCGGCTTGCGCAAAGTTGCCACCCGAGCCAATCGCAATGAGATCACGCTCAGGCTCGACCACATCGCCGTTACCAGTGATGATCAGTGACGCGGTTTCATCCGCCACCGCCAACAAGGCTTCGAGCCGGCGTAGGGCGCGATCGGTACGCCATTCTTTGGCGAGTTCAACCGCCGCTTTGGTGAGATGGCCTTGATGCAATTCGAGCTTGCGTTCAAAGCGCTCAAATAGGGTGAAGGCATCCGCCGTACCGCCAGCAAAACCAGCTAATACTTGGCCGTTATATAAACGGCGAACTTTGCGTGCATTGCCTTTCATGACAGTGTTACCAAGGGAGACTTGGCCATCGCCAGCAATGACCACTTTACCTTCGCGGCGAACGGAGACGATTGTAGTCACGGGAACCTCTTTGTTTGTTTCTGGTGCACCAGATGGGTGATTACCTTAAGAGTTTGGGCCGCGGACGAGGGTTTTCAAGGGGAGTGGTAATATTTCCTCGCGCTGTCTTGCCACCGATGCCTTACCGGTCCGACTAAAAAACGGACCGGTAGAGCAGGACAAACGGATTATTCCCAATACCAGATGGCGCAGGGTTCGATACCCGCACGACGTAGCATGTTGCGATCTCGCTCAGCTTGGCGTTTACGTGGGTAAGGGCCGAGCACCACACGGTACCAAGCGCCTTTTTCGCCTTGGCTGACTTTGATTTGGCTTTCAAGGCCTTGAAACGCAATCATCGCTTTACGCTCACTGGCTTGTTCGCGGCTGCGGTACGCGCCACATTGCATCAGGTAAGGACGGGTTGATTGAGGAATTTCTTTCGCTTCAACCTCCACCTTTTTGCTTTCCAGCTCTTCGATGTAGCTCCATTTTTCTTTGGGCTTTTCAGGCAAGGTGCTTTTCGGCTGAGGCTTCGCCGGCGCAGTGGGTTGCTGAGGTTGCGCTGGCGCCGGCGTATCGGTTTGGCTCAAAAGGTATAAACCATAGCCAAACGCGCCCACGAGCGCGATCGCAAGCAGTGCCCATTTGAGTGGGAAACCTTTACGAGCCGGTGGTTGGCGACGGGAGTTTTTTTTGCGTGGCGCTTTGCCACGTTTGACGTAATCACGAGTTGCCACAGCAAATAATCAAATCAAGAAGCCAGTAAAGCGCTCATGTTACTGGCTTCAACCCGTGCTGACTAGTCTTACTATCGAGACGGGGGCGCGACACTCTCACGGATCACCAATTTGGCATCCAGTAAGCGAGAGCCGGCGTTCACATCTCGTCCGCGTAAGATACTGAGTAACATCAGCATTGCTTGACGACCAATGTCATAGCGAGGCTGTGATACCGTGGTAAGCGGTGGATCACAGTACTCAGCGAATTGAATGTCATCAAAGCCGACAATAGAAATATCTTGCGGCACACGCATGCCCAAGCGTTTTGCCTGCTGCATGGCACCCACTGCCATCACATCACAATGACAGAATACGGCGGTGGGGGGCTCAGGCAGGGATAACAGGCTTGTCATGGCGCGAGCTCCAGATGCAAAACTGAAATCCCCAGTCACACTGTAGGCGGGGTTAACCGTGATCCCAGCTCGGCGCAGTGCTTGCTGGTAGCCTTGGGTGCGGAACTGTGTCAGTGCCGTATGGGTTGCGCCGGTAATGTTGGCAATACGGGTATGCCCCACTTGGGTCAGGTAGTTGACTGCCTCGAATGCTGCGGTGAGGTTATCGATATGCACGGTGGGCAACTCGAGCTCTGGCGCATATTCACAGGCCATCACCAAAGGGGGAAGATTCTTTTGCTCTGGCTTGCTGACATCAAATGGGACATCCGTGCCCAAGAGCAGCATGCCGTCGGCTTGCTTGGTAAAGACTAAATTCACAAAGGAGTTTTCACGGTTTTGCTGCTGGGCGCTGTCGCCAAGCAAGACCAAGTAGCCGTGTTCCATCGCCGCTTCTTCGATACCGCGAATGATCTCACTAAAGTAGGGATCGCAGATATCCGGAATGATCGCGACAATGGTCTTAGACTCATTGCGGCGAAGATTGCGCGCGAGTGAATTGGGGGAGTAGCCAGCTTCAACCACGGCCTGTTCGACCTTCTTACGCGTGGATGCAGACACCTTTTCAGGGTTCATCAGTGCGCGTGAGACCGTGGCAGTAGATACACCGGCAATGTGGGCAACGTCCTTCATTGTCGCCATAATGACAGTCCTCTTGTTGTCTGAGTTAGTCAGATCAGTAAGTTATTCACTCCTCTGACCTGTCTAGGATGCGTCAATTTGCGAAGGTATTCTACCTAGGCTTGGCCCATATAAATACGAACAAGCTAACACTTATTGCAAAGAAATCGTGATATACGTCGCTTTAATGCAAGGGAATGTTAAGAAAGGTCTTGCGGCTCAACATCTAATGACCATCTAACTTTGCGTGACAAGGGCAATTGTTGGATGACGGGCAAGGCAACGGTGAGCCATTGTTGCATCACTTTTCGTGACGGTGCCTGGATCAGCAGTTGCCAGCGATAACGCCCTGCGCGTCGCGCCATCGGCGCAGGCATCGGCCCCATAATGTGTACCTCATCATATTGAATGGGTGAGGCGGCCAAGGTTTGTCGGACTTGCTGTAAAAATTGCTGCACGCTGTTGTCCTCATGCCCTTCGGCACGAAACAGGCTTAAGAAGGTATAAGGGGGCAGCCACGCTTGGCGACGTTCTGCCAATGCAGAGTCAGCAAACGCCTGATAACCCTTGTGGATCAGCGCTTGAATGAGACTGTGCTCAGGGTGGTGGGTTTGCAAAATCACCGTACCGGGTTTGCTGGCGCGGCCAGCTCGCCCGGCGACTTGTACCATCAACTGCGCGAGACGCTCTGGGGCACGGAAGTCATTACTGAACAAGGCGCCATCCACATCGACAAGCGCCACTAAGGTGACATTGGGAAAGTGGTGACCCTTCGCAAGCATTTGGGTGCCGAGTAGGATTTGATACTCACCTTTTTCGATGCCGGCGAGATAGCTCTCTAGGCTGCCTTTGCGTCGGGTATTGTCGCGATCGATACGGACCGTATTGTAGTCGGGAAACAGTTCGCCCAGCTGGGCTTCGAGTTGCTCGGTCCCCACGCCCACACTGATCAGCTGTGTCGAACCACAATCCCCACATTGGGGCGGCACGCGTTTTTGATGCCCGCAATGGTGGCAGCGTAACTCTTGATGCTGTTGGTGGAGGGTGTAGTAGGCATCACAGCGTTGACAACTGGCGAGCCAGCCACATTCGTGACACATCATTGCAGGCGCATAACCACGGCGGTTTAAAAACAACATCACCTGATTTCCCTGCTGAAGATGCTGACGCATTTCGGCAATTAAGGGCGCCGATAAGCCCGCCTCAAGATGGTGGCCTTTGATGTCGAGCACCCCTTGGCGGGCGGTGACTGCATTGCCCGGACGTTGGGTTAAGCGTAAGTATTGGTATTTTCCCGTTTGTGCATTGTGTAGCGTTTCCAACGACGGTGTTGCCGAACCGAGCACTACAGGTATCTTTTCCTCATGACCGCGCATTACCGCCAGATCGCGTGCATGGTAGCGAAAGCTGTCTTGCTGCTTATATGAGGGGTCGTGCTCTTCATCAATAATGATGATGCCAAGGTTCGCCATCGGGGTGAAAAGTGCTGAGCGTGTTCCAATCACAATTGCGGCTTGATTGTCGCGAGCTGCCAGCCATGCGCTAAGTCGCTCTGTATCATTGAGCCCCGAATGCATCACGGTAACCGGGACGTTAAAGCGGCGTTCGAATCGGCGGATGGTCTGTGGGGTGAGGCCAATTTCGGGCACCAATATTAACGCCTGCTCGCCACGCGCTAAAACCGGCTCTAAGACGTTTAAATACACTTCGGTTTTGCCCGAGCCGGTAATACCTTCTAAAAGCACACAGGCAAAGCCATCGCTGGCGTTGATGGTGGCAACGGCCATGGCTTGTTCATGGTTCAGTGAGGGCTTGTCTTCACTGATGGCAAAATGCCGTGCCCAAGCTTTGCCTTCAAGCGGCGGGGTGTAAGGCGCGATCCAGCCTTTGTCCACCAAGGTATTAATCACAGCGGGGGTAATGTCTTGCTCCACGAGGTCGGCATGCGGGGTAGGGCCGTGAGTGAGCAGGGTTAACACACGCGCTTGCTTTGGCGCGCGGGTAAGCCCGGTCACCGGTTGATTCTGTCCGGCTTCGGTCAATTGCCACCATTTTTGCTGCTTGAGCGCTGCGGGTCGACCTTTGCGCAGTAGCGTCGGCATCACGGCGCCCATCGCATCGCCAAGTGGATGATGATAAAAGCGACTTGCCCATTGCAACAGGTGATAGACGGCGGGAGTCCAAAGTGGCGCGTCATCCAATACCTCAGTGATCGCCTTGACTTGATGGGCGGCAACACTAGGAGTGGTGGTGATGGCAGTGACAATGCCGACCTTATGCTGGCGACCAAAAGGCACCTTCACACGTGCTCCCACCACAGGGACGTGTTCGGTGATCCGGTAATCAAAAGTTTTCGCCAGCGGGACCGGTAAGGCCACTTGTGCAAACTGTTCCATCACAACATCTTATCGGCTAACAAGACGCTCAGTGTAACGGCTTGACCCAGGTAGGCAAAGCCTTGTTGTTGGATACGAGGTGATGGGCGACTGCACAAAAAAGTTGCGAAATCGAGGTCGCTTGATTAGAATTGCGCGCCTTAGAAAATGTTTGTTAACGACGTGTGGTGCCCGGCTTAGGATCGGGAGAGCGACACGGCCTTCACTATGAGGTTATCCCTATGAAAGCTGGTATCCATCCAGAGTACAAAGCTGTCACTGCTAAGTGTTCTTGCGGTAACGAATTCGCGTTCAACACCACTCTTGGTAAAGACATCAACCTAGACGTGTGTGACAAATGTCACCCATTCTACACTGGTAAGCAACGTATCGTTGACACCGGTGGCCGTGTTGACCGCTTTAAGAAGCGTTTCGGTGCCCTTAGCAGCAAAAAATAAGCCGCTAATAGCCGAATGCGAAAAAGGGGTGCGAAAGCGCCCCTTTTTTGATCCCGTCGTCACCTTTTTCACGTCTAGAGGTCGGAGGTTAACGTTCGGGGCCGTTTTAGACTGGTGGACCTTTAGCCACTGCGTTAACATCGTTTATCTTGCTCGAATCTACCCTGTGGTTTGAGTATAGCGTTGCTGATATCAGTAGCCTTCCCAGCTGATATTGGTGCATCCCTTCACGATAATAACTAGGAACACTACATGTCGGACGATAAACGCCAGCAAGCGCTGGATTATCATGCATACCCTACTCCCGGAAAAATCTCTGTTGAATTGAGCAAGCCTGCTGACTCGGCGGCGGATCTGGCGTTGGCATACAGCCCAGGCGTTGCAGAGCCGGTCCGTGAAATCGCTCAAAACCCAGACGCTGTGTATCAATACACCGCAAAGGGCAACATGGTTGCGGTGATCTCAAACGGTACCGCCATTTTGGGATTGGGTAACTTAGGGCCAATGGCCTCAAAGCCCGTCATGGAAGGTAAAGCTTTATTGTTCAAGCGTTTTGCTGGCTTGGACTCGATCGACATTGAAGTCAAACACCGTACTATCGATGAATTCGTGGATACCGTTGCGAACATCGCGGATACCTTTGGGGGCATTAACCTTGAAGACATCAAAGCGCCGGATTGCTTTGAAATTGAAAAACAGCTGATTGAACGTTGTGAAGTGCCTGTTTTTCACGATGATCAGCACGGTACCGCGATTGTTACCGCGGCGGGTATGCTGAATGCTCTTGAGCTGCAAGGCAAAGATATTCGTGAAGCCACCATTGTGTGCCTTGGTGCTGGTGCAGCGGCTGTTGCCTGCATGGAGCTATTGATCAAATGTGGCGCGCAACGCGAAAAAATCTACATGCTGGATCGCAAAGGCGTGATCCACACCCGTCGTGACGACATCAATAAGTACAAGCAATTGTTTGCCAACAATACCGACAAACGTACCCTCGAAGATGTGATTGAGGGTGCTGATTTGTTTGTGGGTGTGTCAGGGCCAGACTTGCTCTCGCCAGAGGCACTAAAACTGATGGCCGATAAGCCGGTTGTTTTTGCCTGCTCGAACCCAGACCCTGAAATTAATCCAGAGGTCGCGCATCAAGTCCGTGATGATTTGATCATGGGAACAGGGCGCTCGGATTATCCAAACCAAGTCAACAACGTACTCTGCTTCCCGTTTATTTTCCGTGGAGCGTTGGATGTGCGTGCCAGTGAAATTAATGATGCAATGAAACTGGCGGCCGTTGAGGCGATCCGTGGTTTGGCGAAAGAGCCTGTCCCACAATCGGTATTGGACGCGGCAGGTGTTGATGCGCTGCATTTTGGCCCAGGCTACATTATTCCTAAGCCAATGGATGCACGCTTATTGCCACGCGTGGCTCGCGCGGTGGCACTTGCAGCGGTTGAAACTGGCGTCGCCCGTATCGAGATGCCAGACAACTATATGCTCGACAAGGCGTAACATGCTCGACAAGGCATAATGCGTGAGCGTTAGGAAAAACGTGCTCTCATAAAACCTGAAAAGGTTGTGCCGAGCACCGATGATGACAAAAAACCCGCCAATCGGCGGGTTTTTTTAGTATTCGCTATCGTCGAACTCGATACCTAGTTCTTTCATGATCTGACGCGCTTCAGCGGGAATGCTGTCAGGCTTGTCTTTGCGAATATCGTCATCGGTTGGCAATGGCTGGCCGGTATAAGCATGCAAAAATGCTTCACACAGCAGCTCACTGTTGGTCGCGTGACGCAGGTTATTAACCTGACGGCGTGTCCGCTCGTCAGTGAGAATTTTTAAAACTTTAAGTGGGATAGAAACGGTGATTTTTTTCACCTGCTCCTTTTTCTTACCATGCTCGGCATACGGATTAATGTAATCGCCGTTCCACTGCGCCATGTCTCACCTATCTTGATTATTGAATACCCAGAATGATGCTGCGGAGATTCTAGCTATATTAACCGCCACATGCAAAGCTGTATAGACGTCTAGAAGTGTTGACGTCTCAAAAAGTGCAGGGTAAGGTGAGGATAACAACGCTGGCTCGCGCACCACATCGCAAGGATGAACCATGACCCGAAAAAAAACTGACACCATCGCTGTAAGAACTGGCATTGGCACCGACATGCAACATCATGCGGTGGTTCCCCCTTTATATCTCTCGACCAATTATCGCTTTCCCGCGTTGGGGGATGTGCCCACCTATGACTATGCACGCGGAGGGAATCCGACCCGCGCCCAGCTAGAGCAAGCATTGACTGACTTAGAAGGCGGCGCGGGAGCCGTGGTAACCAACTGCGGGATGGCCGCGATTAATTTGGTGTTATCGCTATTGAATGCGGGTGACAAAATTGTGGCCCCGCATGACTGTTATGGTGGCACGTATCGCTTGCTTGAGTCCCGAGCCAAGCAGGGAATTTGGCAGGTTAAATTTGTCGACCAATCCGATCCAGACGCCTTGGCGAGCGCCTTGGCAGAATCACCGACGTTGGTGCTGGTGGAAACCCCATCTAACCCCCTGCTGCGCGTGGTCGATATTGCCGATATTTGCCAACAAGCGCATCAAGTCGGTGCTTGGGTGGTGGTCGACAACACTTTTTTATCTCCCGCCTTACAGCAACCACTTGCGCTAGGGGCCGACATGGTGGTGCATTCGACCACCAAATTTATTAATGGGCATTCTGATATTGTCGGTGGCGCGGTTATTGCAGCAACCAGTGAACTTGCCGAAACCTTAGCGTGGTGGGGCAACTGTATAGGAGCCACGGGCAACGCGTTTGACAGTTATATGACATTGCGAGGGTTGCGTACCTTAGGCGCACGGGTTAAACAACACCAGCAAAACACGCAAGCGGTACTCGCCTATTTGCAAACGGTTCCTGCTGTGCGCCAACTCTATTATCCGGGACTCACGACCCATCCGGGTCACGAAATTGCTGCCCGTCAGCAATCAGGCTTTGGTAGTATGCTGAGCTTGGAATTGGATACCGACAGTGACGGGGTGGCGCGCTTTATCGCAGGCCTTTCGCTATTTGCTTTAGCAGAGTCGTTAGGCGGTGTAGAAAGCTTGGTCACACACCCAGGCTCCATGACACATCGGGCGATGAGTGATGCGGCGCAAGCGGAAGCGGGTATCGCACCGACCTTGCTGCGCTTTTCAATCGGATTGGAAGATGCGGATGATCTCATCGCTGATTTGGCCCACGCTTTTGCGGCATTGGCCGCGTAACCTGAACAACGTTACGGCGCTGTTCCTTGCTTTACCCTGATATTTGGTTAGACAAAGAGAGACCTTGTCATGCATGCGCAATTGACGGAGACGTCCCCTGAAGCACAACGACAACTTCATAAATTTGGCGGCAGCAGCTTAGCGTCGCCCGCCTGCTATCGTCGGGTTGTCGATGTATTGACCGCCCACGCGGGCCGCCAAGATTTGATTGTGGTCTCCGCGGCAGGCAAAACCACCAACCAATTAATTGCTTATCTGGCTCAGCTCAACAAAGACGGTCGCCTCGCCCATGAAACGCTACAGACCTTGCGCGGCTTTCAGCAAGATTTAATTGAAAATCTTATTGATGGTGAAGACAAGCAGCGCCTTGTCGATGCCTTGTATGCTGACATCGCCACGATTGCGACCTTGGGTGAGGGCGCGCTGACTGACGCAGATAAGGCGCGTATTCAAGGGTTTGGCGAGGTATGGTCGGCCCGCTTACTGGCGAGCTTGCTCAGCCAGCACCAGCAACCCGCTGTGATGTTGGACTCACGTCTGTGTCTACGTGCAGAGCGAGCAGCGCAGCCAGAAGTTGATCGGGGAGCGTCATGGCCATTGCTGAACAACCAGTTATCCCAATATGCCCACACCCAAGTGGTGATCACGGGCTTTATGGCACAAAACCAAGCGGGAGAAACCGTGCTGCTTGGCCGCAATGGCTCCGACTACTCGGCAACCATTTTGGGCGCCTTGGCCGGGGTGAGTCGGGTGACGATTTGGAGTGACGTGGCTGGGGTGTACAGTGCCGACCCGCGTCATGTCGATAATGCCTGTTTATTACCTTTGATTCGATTGGATGAGGCGGCTGAGCTGGCACGTCTTGCTGCCCCTGTGCTCCATAGCCGCACCTTACAGCCGGTGGCGCAAAGTGCCACCGATCTTACCTTACGTTGTACCCATGCACCTGACAGTGGCTCAACCCGTATCGAACGTGTGCTCGCCACTGGGCGTGGCGCAAAGATCATTACGGCGCTAGATGATGTCTGCCTGTTGCAGTTTGATGTCGCACGCGGCCTCGACTTTCAGGCGTTTAAGCAGGAGCTAAGCCGCACCCTGACTCAGCTCAAGCTGCAACCTCTGGCTGTCGATTACCGTGATGACCAGCATCGCATTCAATTGGCATTCAGTGCAGAAGTGATCGATACCGTGATGGCACAGATTCAGGACGCGGGCTTGTCTGCGGAATTGCGTTTGCGTGAGGGCTTTAGCATGGTGGCGGCGGTGGGGGCCGGTGTGGTCAATAACCCCGTCCATTGCCACGGCTTTTACCAACAGCTGAAAGCACACCCTGTCGAGTTTATGAGTGAGTCGGCGTCTGGGCTTAGCTTGGTTGCGATTTTGCGTCAAATGCAGACCCAAGCCTTGGTGGCGGGGATGCACGATGCCCTGTTTCAGGCTCAGCGGCGCATCGGTTTGGTGTTAGTGGGAAAAGGCAACATTGGTACCCGCTGGCTCAGCCTCTTTGCCGAGCAAAAAACAGCGTTGGAGAAGCGCCATGGTAAAGGGGTCTCATTGATCTCTGTGGTGGATAGTCGCAACCAATGGCTGGATTTTGCCAGTATCGATCCTAGCCGTGTGTTAGACGGATTCGATGAAAAAAGCGAGCCCTATTTTGATGACGAGTGGCTTACCCGCCTGCTCAATCATCCCTATGACGATGTGATTGTGCTGGACGTCACTGCCAGTGCATCACTCGCGTATTTGTATCCACGTCTTGCCGAACATGGCTTTCATTTGATCTCGGCGAATAAAGAAGCGGGAGCGGCACCGGCAGAGCAATATCATGCTATTCAGCAGGCCTTTGCCAAAACCGGACGGCATTGGCTTTACAACGCGACCGTCGGGGCAGGGTTGCCGATTAACTACGCGGTGCAAGATTTACAGGAAAGTGGCGATCAGATCCTAGCCTTATCCGGCATTTTCTCTGGCACACTCTCGTGGCTATTTTTACAATTTAGCGGCGAGATTCCGTTTAGCGTGTTGCTTGAGCAGGCTTGGCAGCAAGGATTAACCGAGCCTGATCCGCGTGAAGATCTCTCCGGCGCGGATGTGGTGCGCAAGCTGGTGATATTAGCGCGTGAGGCCGGTATGGCGTTAGAGCCGGAGCAAGTGAAAGTGGAGTCGTTAGTGCCTGAGACGCTGCAAGCACTTTCTTTGGACGGTTTTTTAGATAACGCCAGCCAAATGGATGAGGTGCTGCATGAACGTTTAATGAAAGCACAACGAGACCGCTCGGTGCTACGTTATGTGGCGCGTTTAGACGGCCAAGGTAAAGCGCAAGTCAGTTTAGAAACCCTGCCGGTTGAACACCCGCTGGCGCATCTGCTGCCGTGTGACAATGTATTTGCGATTGAAAGCCAATGGTATCGCGAAAACCCATTAGTCATTCGTGGCCCTGGCGCGGGGCGTGATGTCACTGCAGGCGCGATTCAATCCGATCTTAACCGTTTGATTGGACGTCTCCACTAGCTGGCGCATTTGTATCCCACGTTTACTAGGCTGCTCAATGATGCGTTGAGCAGCCTTTTTTCTGCCACGCATCAACGGCTTTTCCACCATACTGATCTCGACGGCCTGATTCATAACGTTATGAGTTTTTTTCATTAATGTATCGTTGACATTCTCGCCGGATAACGCCAATCTTTAGACATATGGACGTCTAAACGTATAAACAAAAACACACATCATCGCACACACTATATTGGTTGCAGGGAGAGGGTATGAGCTACACGCACGCGGGCCACATTGATGCACTGAATCAGAACATTGCTGACCTAAATGGCGACATTAACGTCTCATTTGAGTTTTTTCCGCCGAGTACCCCAACCATGGAGGAGACACTTTGGAACTCCGTGCATCGCTTAAAAGCGCTCAAACCTAAATTTATGTCAGTGACCTACGGCGCCAATTCAGGCGAGCGCGATCGTACCCACGACATTGTGAAAAGCATTCATGAACAAACGGGTATCGCCGCGGCGCCACATTTGACCTGCATTGACGCCAGTGAAAACGAGCTGCGTCATATTGCCCGCGACTATTGGCAAAACGGCATACGTGACATTGTGGCGTTGCGTGGTGACTTGCCCTCGCCAGAGAAAAAGCCCGATATGTATGCGGTTGATTTGGTGCGCTTGCTCAAAGAAGAGCATGATTTTGATATTTCGGTCGCCGCTTATCCCGAAGTGCACCCAGAAGCGAAAAGCGCGCAGGCGGATTTAATTAACCTCAAGCGCAAAGTGGATGCGGGGGCCAGCCGGGCGATTACACAGTTTTTCTTCGATGTCGAAAGCTACCTGCGCTTTCGTGACCGTTGTGTGGCGACGGGCATTGATGTCGAAATTGTGCCGGGGATTTTGCCGGTCTCCAACTTTAAGCAGGCGTCGCGCTTTGCCAAGATGACTAATGTGCGCGTGCCGCAATGGATGCACAAACAATACCAAGGTCTAGAGGATGATCCTGTTACGCGTCAGATGGTTGGGGCCTCGATTGCTATCGATATGGTGCGTGTCCTGAGTCGGGAAGGGGTGAAAGATTTCCATTTCTACACCTTGAATCGTGCCGAGCTTACTTATGCCTTGTGCCATACCTTGGGCGTACGTCCACTTGCGGCGGTCTCATAAAAAAAACGCCCACAATGGGGCGTTTTGAGGTTGCGTGTTGTGTGGTTTGCAATTTATGCCGAGCAAGGTTCGCGAGGGGCTAGCATAGCCAATTCGTCGCGTACCTCTTGTGCCCAAGCCAGCCAAGCGCGGCGTTGATGAATGGTACGACGCAAGGCTAAACGCAGCAGGCGCTGCTGATTGGTGAGCGGGTTGGCTTGACCAAATTCGCGTTGCTCAATCATGGCGTAATGGTTGAGGAGTTGCTGCGATTCGGCAATTAACTGATTAACATGACCTAGCATAGGGGACGGGTCGAGCACCTCGCAGCTTAACAGGCGTGCGACATACTCATCCCGCTCGGGGGCAAGTCTTGGCTCACTGAGTAGCCAAGATTGCAACATGTCAGTGCCGATCGGCGTAATGGCATACACCTTGCGATCGGGCTTACCCATCTGTGGCTCCAAGCGGCAGCTCACCGCCCCTTTTTCTGCGAGCTTGGTAAGCTCGCGATACACTTGCTGATGGCTGGCTTTCCATACATAGCTAATGCTAGTGGAAAACGCCTTGGTAATATCGTAACCCGTGGCCTCGCAGTTGCTTAGCACCGTCAGTATTACATGGGGTAGTGACATCTCTTCTATCCACAATTAGTCGTACAACAATAGGTCGGCCCGGAATGCGATAACCTTCTTTGGGTTATTTCGCCAAACTCAAGGCCTGCTCAAGGTCGGCAATGATGTCATCAATATGCTCAATGCCGACACAAAGACGGATCATTTCTGGTGTGACGCCGGCCGCGGCCTGCTCCTGCTCGTTTAACTGACGATGAGTGGTCGAAGCAGGATGACACGCGAGCGACTTGGCATCGCCAATGTTCACCAGACGTTTAAATAAATTCAGTGCATCGTAAAAGCGCACACCCTCATCAAAGCCACCTTTCAATCCAAACGACAACAGTGACGCGGGCAATCCACCGCGGATCAGCGTTTGGGCACGCGAATAATGCGGATGCGTTTCAAGGCCGGCATAGTTCACCCACGCCACGGCGGGGTGATTGGCTAGGTAATCGGCCACGGCTTTGGCGTTCTCGCAATGGCGCTCCATACGCAGGCTCAAGGTTTCTAACCCTTGCATCAACATAAAAGCGTTCATCGGCGAGAGGGCCGCGCCACTGTTACGTAACGGCACTGTACGTGCGCGGGCAATAAACGCGGCTGGACCAAAGGTCTCACTATAAACCACGCCGTGATAGGCCGGCTCCGGTTGTGAGAATTGCGGGAAGCGGGCTTGATGTGCCACCCAGTCAAAGGTGCCGCCATCGACAATCATACCGCCAAGGGTAGTGCCATGACCGCCAATGTACTTGGTGAGTGAGTGCACCACGATATCGGCACCATGCTCAATCGGTTTGCACAGAACAGGCGTGGCCACGGTATTATCGACGACCAAGGGGACCCCATGCGCGTGAGCGACCTTGGCAAAACCGGGGATATCCGCGATATTGCCGGCAGGGTTACCAATTGACTCGCAATATACCGCTTTGGTGTTGTCATCAATCAGCGCCTCAATGGCACTGGCGTCGTCACTCGCGGCAAAACGCACCTCAATGCCTTGCTCAGGGAGCATGTGGGCAAACAAGGTATAGGTGCCACCGTAAAGCTGTGGTGTGGCGACGATGTTATCACCGGCCTTGGCGAGGGTTTGAATCGCATAGGTGATGGCCGCCGCGCCGGCACTGACGCAAAGCCCCGCAATACCGCCTTCTAGTGCCGCCACGCGTTGTTCCAACACGTCGTTGGTCGGGTTCATTATCCGTGAGTAGATATTGCCCGGTACATCAAGATTGAACAGGTCAGCACCATGTTGGGCATTATCAAACTCGTAAGCGACGGTTTGATAAATGGGCGTTGCCACCGATTTGGTGGTGGGGTCGGTCTGGTAGCCGTGATGAATCGAGAGGGTTTCGTCTTTCATGGCAATTCCTTTGCGTTGTTGGGTCGCGTCAGTGCGGCCTTCAATAGTAATAATATTATCAATGCAACAGCAAGCATTAGCTGTGGCTTTGCATAAAAAAGTCTATGGTCAGTCTTTCCTCTGCGTCGTCTTTGTGCAAAAACAAAAAAGCCGCACCCTAGGGTACGGCTCTACTATCAAGGATTAACCGGTATTGCGCAGCCCCGCGGCAATTCCCGCAATGGAAATCATCAAGGCATCGTCGAGTGACTGATCGCCTTGTTCCGATTGCCGTGTACGGTATAAAAGCTCGGCTTGCAGCATATTGAGCGGCTCGACATAAATATTACGTAAGCGAATCGCTTCAGCGCCCCACGGGTTTTGCTCCATCAGGTTATCGCTATTTTCTACTGCCAGCACAACCTGAATATCTTGGCGTAATTGCTCACGTAAGGATTCACCTAGCGGCCAGAGGCTTTCATCGACCAAGCGCTGATCATAGTACTTGGCAATGTCTAGGTTGGTTTTGGTAAACACCATTTCCAGCATGCCGAGACGGGTAGAGAAAAACGGCCATTCGCGACACATTTCTTCCAGTTGAGCTTTATGGCCTTTTGCAATAGCGTGATCGATAGCCTGTCCCGCCCCCAGCCAAGCCGGCAGCAATAAACGGTTTTGACTCCAGGCGAAAATCCAAGGAATTGCCCTTAAGCTTTCCACACCACCGTTGGGGTTACGTTTGGAAGGGCGCGATCCCAGTGGCAGTTTGCCTAACTCAAGCTCAGGCGTGGTGGAGCGGAAGTAAGGCACAAATTGCTCATGGCCGCGTACCACATCACGGTAGGCTTGGCATGAGATGTCACTTAAGGTGTCCATCAGCTGACGCCATTCCTGCTTAGGCTCCGGCGGTGGCAGCAAGTTCGCTTCCAAAATCGCGCTGGTGTATAGGTTTAAGCTGTTGACGGCAACGTCGGGTAGCCCCAACTTAAAGCGGATCATCTCGCCTTGTTCGGTCACCCGCAAACCGCCTTTTAAGCTGCGCGGAGGTTGTGAGAGCAATGCCGCATGCGCGGGTGCACCACCGCGACCTACGGTGCCACCACGACCGTGGAACAGTACCAAGTCGACGCCTTGGTCATCGCATAAATTGACTAGCGCTTCCATGGCGCGATATTGCGCCCAACCGGCGGCCATGACTCCAGCGTCTTTGGCGGAATCCGAGTAACCGATCATCACCATTTGGAAGTTCTGGGTAAAGCCTCGGTACCAATCAATGGCCAGCAGCTCACCAATCACTGCCTCGGCATTGTTCAGATCGTCCAAGGTTTCGAATAACGGGCACACGTCCATACGGAATGGACAACCGGCCTCTTGCAGCAATAGGTGGACAGCCAGCACGTCGGAAGCGGTGCGAGCCATCGAAATGACATAGGCGCCCAAGGCTTCACGCGGCTGCTCGGCAATCACTCGACAGGTGTCGAWCACCTCTTGGACGTCAGGCGACGGTGACCAATCACGTGGCAACAACGGACGCTTAGACGCCAGCTCGCGGGTTAAGAAGGCTTGCTTGTCTTGCTCGCTCCATTGGCCGTAATCGCCCATCCCCAAATAACGGGTCACTTCTGAGAGCACATCGGCATGGCGGGTACTTTCTTGGCGAATATCGAGTTTGATCAGGTGCACGCCAAAGCATTGCACGCAGCGGAGTAAGTCAAGCAATTTGCCGTCGGCAATAATGCCCATGCCACATTGATGGAGCGACTGGTAACACGCCAATAATGGTTGCCACAATTGCTGGGTGTCGGTCAGGATCCCTTGTGAGGAGGCACGTTCGCCTTTCAGTTTGGCGTCCAAATAGCTCAAAGTGTGGGTTAGCTGACTGCGCAAGGTTTTGAGGATGGCGCGATACGGTTCGTGCGCCTCGCCGGCCATCTCACGCACGGTGTCATCACACTGTGTCATCGACAGTTCACTGATCAAATCTTGCACATCGCGCAAATACAAATCCGCTGCTTTCCAGCGTGATAACAGCATCACTTCACGGGTAACCTCACTGGTAACATAAGGATTACCGTCGCGGTCGCCGCCCATCCACGAGGAAATTTGTACCGGTTTGGCATCAATGGGCAAGTTAATGTCGAGGTGGCTTTCAAGCTGCTGATCAAACTGGCGTAAAAACGCGGGCACTGCTTGCCACAGTGAATTTTCAATTACCGCAAAGCCCCACTTGGCTTCATCAAGTGGGGTAGGTCGCTCTTGGCGAATCACGTCGGTGTGCCATGCTTGTGCAATCAACTGCTCAAGACGTTTCTCCGTTTTGGCACGCTCTGCCGCCCCCAAATGTTCACTGAGCTCTAACTTCGATAAGCACTTATTAATCTGCACCAAGTTATGAATGGTGGTACGGCGTGCGATTTCGGTTGGGTGAGCGGTCAGGACTAACTCAATTTTTAAATCGGCGATCGCTTGTTGCGCGTCATTGGCATTAATCTCACCTTGGCTGACACGGCGGAGTAAATCGTCGATAGCATCCGGGCTGCACTCCAGCGCGTCGCATTGACGCGAGACGGTGTGATATTGCTCGGCGATATTAGTCAGATTCAAAAATTGGCTAAAGGCGCGGGCGACCGGAAGCAGTTGGTCAGCCGGCAAGTTTTGCAGCACGGTTTTCAGCTTAGCATGATCATCCTGATTGCCAGCGGCAGCCGATTTTGAGAGCTGACGAATTTCCTCAACTTTTTCTAAGAGTGCTGGACCATGGGCATCTTGGATGGTGTTACCCAGCAGACGGCCAAGCATACTGACATTGCTTTTTAAGGCAGAGTACTTTTCGTTCATAGCGTATCCATTCTGTAACAAAGTTACATCCTACTGTGACTGTAAAGAACCAATCTAGCGAATATTGCGCGATCGGGTCAACTTAACCGCAAATTAGCGCGAAAACTGGCCGCCGGATTTGATGCTTATCATAGAGCTACCCCAAAAGCTGAAAAAAAGTTTCAGCTTTCAGGTTTGCCATCCTCCCGAGGGCTTCTCCGCGCCCGCTATATTGCGACTTTCTCGTGAATGGCGACAGGGTGATTTGCATGATTAGATAGAATTATTGCTATATTATGAATGAATAGACATAAAAAGTGACTTTTTACGCTTCTAGGGCTTGACGTCCAAACGGGAATGCGATAAAAAATAACCATTCACTATTTATGAATAAAAATATTTTTGAGAGTTGACCATGATGCCACTCGCAGACAAACACAACGCCCTTTCTGCTCGACGACGCTAGCCTGCTTTGCGTGGCTATCGGCTACGCCCTCGATACTCTGCTGCCCCGCAGCACGCCTTAAACACCTATAAAGAGAGACACCCATGACACTTAACACCATTATTGTCGGTGCCAGTGGCTACACAGGAGCCGAGCTTGTCGCCCTTGTCCATCGCCATCCGCAATTGCACTTGGCTGGTTTATATGTCTCGGCAGGCAGTGAAGACGCCAACCGCCCCGTGAGCGCGTTGCACGGCCAATTGCGTGGTGTAGTGGATATGCCACTGATGCCGCTGTCCTCGCCACAGGATGTGGCCAAGCAAGCCGATGTGGTGTTTTTAGCCACTGCGCATGCGGTTAGTCATGAATTGGCGCCGGTTTTTCTGGCTCAAGGTTGCGTGGTGTTTGATTTGTCGGGGGCGTATCGGGTCAATCAAGCTGATTTTTATCCTACCAATTACGGCTTTTCGCATCAGTCACCGACATGGCTTGAGCAAGCCGTGTATGGCTTGGCGGAGTGGCAACAGGAAGCATTATCGGCAGCGCAGCTGGTCGCCGTGCCGGGATGTTATCCCACCGCCAGCCAGTTAGCGCTCAAACCCGTGCTGGATGCAGGCTTGTTGGATAAACAAATGTGGCCGGTGATCAATGCCACCAGTGGCGTGACGGGCGCGGGGCGCAAAGCGAGTCTGACCAACAGTTTTTGCGAAGTGAGCTTGCATGCCTACGGAGTGTTTTCTCATCGTCATCAGCCAGAGATTGCCGCACACCTTGATACGCCGGTGATTTTCACCCCGCACCTTGGCAGCTACAAACGCGGCATTCTTGCCACTATTACCGCCAAATTAGCACCAGGTGTTAGTGAGGCGGAGGTGGGGCAGGCACTCACTCACGCCTACCAAGAGGCGCCGCTGGTGCGGGTGCTCCCAGCCGGCGAGGTGGCCAAGCTACAAGCGGTGCAATACACCGGCTTTTGCGACATAGGCTATCAGGCCGCGCATGGGCATCTGATCCTCACCAGTGCGATTGATAACTTACTCAAAGGCGCGGCCAGCCAAGCCGTGCAGTGTTTAAACCTTAAGTTTGGCTTTGCCGAAACCACAGCGATTGTCTAGGAGAAACGGATGAAAACGCCATTAGTGATTAAGTTAGGCGGCGCGGCACTGAGCTGCAGCGAGACCCTCGCCAAGGTTTTCGGCGCGATGAACACCTATCGCAGTGAGGCAGAGCGTCCGCTAGTGCTGGTGCACGGTGGCGGCTACTTGGTTGATGAACTGCTGAAAAAACTCGCCCTCACCAGTGTGAAAAAACAAGGCTTACGGGTCACGCCAGTCGATCAGATTGATTATGTCACCGGTGCCTTAGCCGGGACGGCCAATAAGCTGCTACTCGCCGAAGCGCGTAAGGCGAACATTAAAAGCTGTGGTTTGAGCTTGGCCGATGGCGGCTTGTGTCAGGTCAGCCAACTGGACTCCGAGCTAGGTGCAGTGGGGGAAGCCAGTGCCGGAGATCCTAGCCTGTTGCAGGCGGTATTGGCCGCGGATTGTGTCCCCATTATTAGCTCGATTGGCATCAGTGACCAAGGTGAGCTGATGAACGTCAATGCCGACCAAGCGGCGGTAGCGGTGGCAACCACTCTCGGGGCGGAGCTGGTGTTGCTGTCGGATGTCAGCGGCGTGTTAGACGGCAAAGGGCACTTGCTGCCTTGCCTCACCGAGTTAGATGCGCAGCACTTAATGGACAAAGGCGTGATCACCGATGGCATGGTGGTCAAGGTCAACGCGGCGTTTGCCGCCGCCCGCGAACTGGGTAAACCGGTGGAGATTGCCACCTGGCGTTACCCAGAAAAACTCACTCAATTATTCGATGGCCAGCAAATCGGCACTCGGTTTAGCGCCAGTTAATAAGACGTATAACGACGCGACGAAACCGTCGACCCGTCACATCAGGATTTAAGGAGAGCAAGATGAGCAAGGTAAATAAAGTTGTACTGGCCTATTCGGGTGGATTGGATACCTCGGCCATCATTCCATGGCTAAAAGAAAATTATGACTGTGAGGTGGTGGCCTTTGTTGCCGACGTCGGTCAAGGCGAACAAGAGCTCGAAGGTATTGAGCAAAAAGCGCTCGCCTCCGGGGCATCACAGTGTTTTATCGCCGATCTGAAACACGAAATGGTGGCAGAGTATATTTACCCCAGCCTGAAAACCGGTGCGGTGTATGAGGGCAAATACCTTCTAGGTACCTCGATGGCGCGTCCGATCATTGCCAAAGCGCAGGTCGAGTGCGCCCTAGAGGTTGGAGCGGATGCACTTTGCCACGGCTGTACCGGCAAGGGGAACGATCAGGTTCGTTTTGAGAGCACCTTCTCTGCGCTGGCGCCGCAACTGAAAGTGATTGCGCCGTGGCGGGAGTGGGATCTCACCAGTCGTGAAGCCTTGCTCGATTACTTGGCCGCCCGTGATATTCCCTGCACGGCGAGCCTTGAGAAAATTTATTCACGTGATGCCAATGCTTGGCACGTCTCAACCGAAGGCGGTGTACTGGAAGACACTTGGACGGCGGCTAACCAAGATTGCTGGGTATGGACAGTGGCGCCGGAAGAGGCACCCAATACGCCCGAGTTTGTTACCTTAGGGGTGCAAAGCGGGGAAGTGGTCTCAGTCGATGGTGAGTCCATGTCGCCTTATGACGTGCTGACGCTGCTGAACGACAAAGGTGCAGCCCACGGGGTAGGACGGATTGATATTGTTGAGAACCGTTTGGTGGGAATGAAGTCCCGCGGCTGCTATGAAACCCCGGGGGGCACCATCATTATGGAAGCACTGCGCGGTGTTGAGCAATTGGTGCTCGATAAAGAGAGTTATCAGTTCCGTGAGGAGCTCGGTTTAAAAGCGTCTCACCTGATTTATGATGGGCGTTGGTTTACCCCGCTTTGCCAGTCTATTCTTGCCGCGGCCAATTCTCTTGCCGCGCCGGTAACGGGCGAGGTGGTGATCAAACTCTATAAAGGCCAAGCGACAGTGGTCCAAAAGCGTTCAACCAATAGTTTGTACTCGGAAGACTTTGCCACCTTTGGTGATGATGATGTCTACGATCACAGCCATGCCGAAGGCTTTATCCGTTTGTATTCGCTGTCGAGCCGGATTCGGACACTGAACAAACAAAAACAATCCTAATTAAAAAAGCATCGTGAGCAGTAAGGAGAGACAGCATGGCATTATGGGGCGGACGCTTTAGTCAAGCAGCAGACAAACGGTTTCAAGCGTTTAATGATTCACTGCGCTTTGACTATCGCCTAGCAGAGCAAGACATTGTGGGCTCCATTGCTTGGTCCAAAGCCTTGCGTTCAGTGGGCGTGCTGAGTGATGACGAGCAACAGCAATTAGAGCTCGCGCTCAATGAGCTCAAACTGTCGGTGATGGAAAACCCTGAGCAGATCTTAAACTCAGAGGCTGAAGACATTCATAGCTGGGTTGAGCAGCAACTGATCGACAAAGTCGGGGATTTGGGCAAAAAGCTGCACACCGGACGCTCGCGTAACGATCAGGTCGCTACGGATCTCAAGCTCTGGTGTCGCCAACAAGGCCAGCAAATCTTGCTGTCTCTCGACAAGCTTCAGCAGCAGCTGGTGGATGTGGCCAGCCAACACCATGATACCGTGCTGCCCGGCTATACCCACTTGCAGCGTGCGCAGCCAGTGACCTTTGCCCATTGGTGTTTGGCCTATCTGGAGATGTTTGAGCGCGATACCACCCGCTTACAAGACGCGCTTAATCGTCTGGATACCTGCCCGTTAGGCTCCGGTGCGCTGGCGGGTACCGCGTACCCGATTGACCGCGATGCCTTGGCACAACAACTGGGCTTCGAGCGGGCCACCCGTAATAGCCTTGACTCAGTCTCGGACCGTGATCATGTGATGGAAATGCTGTCTGCGGCGTCAATTTCGATGCTGCATTTATCACGGATGGCAGAAGATATGATCTTCTATAACTCGGGCGAGTCTGGGTTTATCGAGCTGGCCGATACGGTGACATCAGGCTCATCGCTGATGCCACAAAAGAAAAATCCCGATGCGCTAGAGCTTATCCGCGGCAAAACCGGCCGCGTGTATGGCACCTTGTCGGCGATGATGATGACGGTCAAAGCCTTGCCACTGGCTTATAACAAGGATATGCAAGAAGACAAGGAAGGGCTCTTCGATGCGATGGATACGTGGCACGATTGCTTAGATATGGCCGCGTTGTGTTTTGAAGGTATCACCATTCACAAAGACAAAACCTTGCAGGCGGCGCAGCAAGGGCATGCCAATGCCACCGAGCTCGCGGATTACTTGGTGAGCAAAGGGATCCCGTTCCGTGAAGCGCACCATATTGTGGGCGTGGCGGTGGTGTCTGCCATTGAGCAAGGTTGTGCATTGGAAGCACTGCCGCTTGCCACTTTGCAACAATTCTCACCGGTCATTGAAGGCGATGTGTATGCCATGCTCACGATTGAATCCTGCTTGGCTCAACGTCGTGCACTCGGTGGGGTCGCGCCCGAGCAGGTTAGCTTTGCTATTCAAGAAGCACAAAAGCGTTTGGATAAGCGCTTTACCCCTAAAGTCACGGTGCGCTCGGCAAGGCTCACCGACCTCGATACCATCGAAGGCATGGTGGTGTATTGGGCGAAGTTGGGGGAGAACTTACCCCGAGACCGCCATGAATTGGTGCGCAATATTGGCCTGTTTGCGGTCTCCGAGCATCAAGGGGATTTGACCGGCTGCGGCTCGCTGTATATTTACGACTCAGGGCTGGCAGAAATTCGCTCTTTAGGGGTCGAAGCAGGCTGGCAGCGCCAAGGTCACGGTACCGCGTTGATGATGCACTTGATTAAAAAAGCCAAGCAAATGGCGATCGAACAAGTCTTTGTCCTCACCCGGGTGCCCGAGTTTTTCACCCAATTAGGCTTTACCCCTGTGTCGAAATCGCAACTGCCTGAGAAAGTGATGAAAGATTGTGAAATCTGTCCGCGCTTTCACGCTTGTGACGAAGTGGCTCTGACCTATAACATTGCTGGGCCGGCGACAATCTCAACCTTCTCTGCATTGGAGTAGGGTGACACTGTCTATCGCGTGACGGCGTCCGTGTCGTTATTGCGTCTCCCTAAGGCTGCGAGTGGATTAAGTCGCAGCCTTTTTACCTGCCTTTGTCATAAAAACTTCATCAAATTGAGTGGCTTACAAACTGTTACATTGTACGGTTTGTCACAGAAGCGTCACGCGCAATGACCATCATGCCCGCGTTTTCTCGTTAATGATGGAGATTTTGTGGTGAAAACAACCGTGACGGCCGCAGTGGCCTCAGCCTTATTAGCGGCAACTGCACAGGCGGCAGTGCCTCAACAAAACGATGTATGGTACCAAGACGCACAAGCCGCCTTAGCGGCCGCTAAAGCGAACCCACCAATTACGGGCAAAGCCAAAAACGTGATCCTCTTTGTCGGTGATGGCATGAGTGTGGGGACAATCACAGCGGCGCGGATTTATCAGGGCCAGAAGCAAGGACAAACCGGTGAGGAAAACCGCCTTGGCATGGAAAGCCTGCCGCATGTTGCACTAGCAAAAACCTATAACACTGACATGCAAACGCCAGACTCGGCTGGGACCGCGACGGCGATGGTCACTGGGGTGAAAACCAAAGCCGGGGTTATTAGTGTTGACGATAATGTCCAGCGTGGTTTTTGCAGTACCGCCAAAGGTAACGAAGCGAAAACTTTATTTGAAATGGCGGGCGAGAAGGGCAAAGCGCTGGGTTTAATCTCAACCGCTCGTTTAACCCACGCCACCCCGGCCACCACCTACGCGCACAGTGCGGATCGCAATTGGGAAAACGATAGCAAGTTACCCAACATTGCCAAAAACCAAGGCTGTACCGATATCGCCAGCCAGTTTGTCGACTTTGATGCTGGTGAGGGATTTCAGGTGGCTTTCGGTGGCGGACGGCGCGAATTTATTCCTGCCGATAGCGTCGATCCTGAGGGCAAAAAGGGCAAGCGTAAAGATGGACGCAACCTGATTGAGGCATGGCAAACCCGTCACCCTGATGGTCAATACATTTTCGATAAATCCGGGTTTGATGCCATCGATCCGGCGACCACCTCACGCGTGTTTGGTTTGTTTGAAAGCAGCCACATGAAATACGAAGCAGATCGCCGTGAAAGCCAAGATGAGCCGTCATTGGCGGACATGACCAGCAAGGCGATCGATATGCTCAGCCGCAACAAAGACGGCTATGTGATGATGGTGGAAGCCGGACGTATCGACCATGCTCACCATGCGGGCAACGCCGCGCGAGCGTTAGAAGATACGTTGGCTTACGACGATGCCATTAAAGTGGCCCTAGCGAAAACCAACCCAGAAGATACCCTGATCATTGTCACCGCCGACCATGCCCACACTATGGTGATGAACGGCTATGCGGAGCGGGGCAATCCGATTCTCGGTTTGTCACGTCAAAAAGGGCGCTTGAATCAGGATGATTTTGGTAAAACCTATACCACCATCACCTATGGCAACGGCCCGGGTGCGGTCAAAGGTGAGCGTGAAAACTTGCAAGAAGGGCAGGTGCGTGCGCTGGATTACAAACAGCAATCCTTGATTAAGCTCGGTTCGGAAACCCACTCCGGTGAAGATGTGGCCATCATGGCTCGTGGGCCGATGGCGTGGTTATTCCAAGGTGCCGTGGAGCAAAACTACATTTTCCATGTGATTAACGAAGCCACGGATCTGGCCGATTAATCGTCTGGTATGTCTGACGACCCGCGCTCTGGCGCGGGTTTTTTATTGCGCCGAAACGGATAAATCAATAAATGAAGCATGAGCAACGCGCTGGCACTGCCAGCGGCGAACAGTAACGCGATCGATTCAACTTGCCGTGGCGTGTCGGCATAGCCCCACCACCAAAGTGGCCAAAGTAGCGCGCACATGGCGGCCAGTTGTTTCATACAACGGGTACAGCGTCCCAGTTTTTGTTGCCAAATCGCGGACTGACAGTATTTGCAAGCCATGCGTTTCTCTTGGTCGGTAATGGCGATAGCTTATTGTGGCGCAGTGGGCCGCCGGATACAAAAAGCCCTCCGCGAAGGAGGGCAAAAAGGTAAGCAAGTGCTTGGGGAAGCAACAGGTAGTGCCTGTAAAGCGCCGAAAATCGGCGAAAAGGGCAGTGGATTAGCAGCCTGGGCCACAGTCCATGCAGTGTTTGATCATTTCAGGGCCGAGTTTGAGCTTGGCATTCACATCCCGCAGCGCGGTACGTACCCCTTCTTCAATCACTGGGTGATAGAAGGGCATATCCAACATTTGCGAAATGGTCATTTGATTTTGATGTGCCCATGCTAACAAGTGGGCCAAGTGCTCAGCGTTCGGACCAATCATTTCAGCGCCAAGAAAGCGGCCAGTGCCTTGCTCGGCATAAACGTGTAACAAGCCTTTGTTACGCAGCATCACCCGTGAGCGGCCTTGGTTTTCAAACGACACCACGCCGGTTTCAAAGCAGCCGCAGGGACCGAGACGGTCGGTAATTGCTTTGTAGCTTTCGCCCACCATCGCAATTTGCGGGTCGGAGAAGACCGCAGAGAGTTTGCTGCGGCGCAATCCGGCACGGATATCTTTACCGCGGCCTGCGTTGTCACCGGCAATGCGCGCTTGGTCAGCCGATTCGTGCAGCAACGGAATTTGGTTACTGGCATCACCGGCAATAAAAATGTGTGGTGCCGTGGTTTGCAGGGTGTAACTATCGGCAACCGGCACCCCGCGGGCATCCACTTTGATGCTGGTCGCGTCAAGGTTTAGCTTGTCGACATTGGGGCGACGACCGGTAGCGGCAACCACATAGTCGACCCAGCGCAGTTGGCTTTCGCCGTTTTTGTCGTGGTAACGGATTTGCACCTTATCGCCTTCACGCACCATCTCTTCCACCTTGGCATCGGCGTCGAGATAAAACTCCTCACTGAAGGTGCGATTGGCATACGCCATGATGTCTGGATCGGTGAGCGGGCCCACTTGGCCGCCGACGCCAAACATAATCATCTCGACCCCGAGGCGATGCAGCGCTTGTCCTAGCTCTAGGCCAATTACACCCGGGCCAAATACCGCAACCGAGTCAGGTAGATCGTCCCACTCAAAAATATCATCATTGACCACTAAACGATCGCCAAGGTGATCCCAAGCGGACGGCCAGCTTGGACGCGAGCCTGTGGCGATCACGATGCGATCAGCATGGATGGTGGTGTGATCATCAACCATTAAGGTGTGATCATCCACAAAGCGCGCATAGCCGTCGATTTTGTCTTGAGCGGGAATGTCATCGACACTTTCCAGTACAAAGCCGACAAAACGGTCACGCTCGCGTTTCACCCGATCCATCACCTCACGGCCATTAATTTCCGTGGTGCCGCCGGGATACACACCGAAGCCGGGCGCTTTGTCGATATGATGTGCTGCTTCAGCCGCCGCAATTAACAGTTTGGAAGGCATGCAGCCAACCCGCGCGCACGTGGTGCCATAGGGGCCGCCTTCAATCATCACCACGTTATCCGTATGCGCTTTGGCTGCGCGATAAGCACCTAGCCCGGCGGTTCCGCCACCAATCACAGCCACATCAACCGTTAATGTTTTCATTGCTTTCTCCTGGGAAAATAACGGGCGGCAAGGAGGCCGCCCAAACAGCGGATTACTGATTTAGATAGGTGTCGAGCTCTTCACTGCCACCGATATGACGGCCACCGATAAACACTTGTGGCACGGTGGCGCGACCGCTCACTGCACGCAAAGAAACCGTGGTGGCGTCTTTGCCAAGAATAATTTCTTCAAACTGAAGGCCTGCGTCGATCAGGGCTTGTTTGGCCTTGGCACAGAATGGACAGCCTGGTTTGCTAAACACGGTGATCGAATCTTGCAGTTTGTGCTCAGGAGCGATGTAGCCCAGCATGGTGTCGGCATCAGACACTTTGAACGGGTCGCCCGGCTCGTTGGGTTCGATAAACATTTTCTCGACCACGCCGTTTTTCACCAGCATGCTGTAACGCCATGAGCGTTTGCCAAAGCCAAGATCGTTTTTGTCGACCAGCATTCCCATACCATCAGTGAACTCGCCGTTGCCGTCAGGCAGGACATGAATGTTGTCAGCGTCTTGGTCGGCTTTCCAGGCGTTCATCACAAAGGTGTCGTTGACGGACACACAGACAATGTCATCAACGCCGTACTGTTGGAACACCGGATATAGCTCGTTATAGCGCGGCAGGTGCGAGGATGAGCAGGTCGGTGTAAACGCACCCGGCAGGCTGAATACAATCACGGTTTTATTGGCAAAAATGTCATCGGTGGTAACGTCTTTCCATTGGTCGCCTTCGCGAGTACGGAAGGTAACTTGTGGTACTGGTTGGCCTTCTTTTGATGCAAACATGGTTTCCCCTTTTGATTTGGTCGTTAACTGTCAACGGCATGTGTCTGACTCGCCGTGTCTTGATGGATGTAGTATCGCGAAAGAAGATTGATAGCTCTAATCGCTTGATGCTATGGTTTTGATAGTTTTCTCCTATAGAAGAGACAGCAATGAATATTCGTGATTTGGAATACTTGGTGGCGCTGGCCGAACACCGCCACTTTCGCAAAGCGGCCGAAGCGTGTTTTGTTAGCCAACCCACCTTGAGCGGACAGATTCGTAAGCTGGAAGATGAGCTGGGCGTGAGTTTGTTAGAACGCACCAGTCGTCGTGTGTTGTTCACGGATGCGGGTATGAGGTTAGTACAGCAGGCACGTAACGTGTTGCGAGAAGTCACAATTTTGACCGAATTGGCCAGTGAACAAGGGGAAAGTATGACGGGCCCCCTACATATTGGCCTGATCCCGACCGTCGGCCCTTATCTGTTGCCGAAGATCATTCCCATGTTGCGCGACCGTTTTCCAGAATTAGAGCTGTTTATTCACGAGGGTCAGACCCAGCAGTTGGTACAGCAATTGGAAGAAGGCAAACTCGATTGCATCATTTTGGCTTCTGTGGAAGAAACCCAGCATTTGAAAGAACTGCCATTGTATGAAGAGCCAATGTTATTGGCGGTCAGTGAGGCGCATAAGCTTGCAGGATGTGCTGAGGTGGCGTTAGATGTCCTGCAAGGAGAGACCTTGTTAATGCTGGGTGATGGTCATTGTTTACGTGACCAAGCGATGGGATTTTGTTTTAAAGTGGGCGCGCGCGAGGATCAGCGTTTTCGTGCCACCAGTTTAGAAACACTCCGCAATATGGTCGCGGCGGGCAGTGGTATCACCTTACTCCCTCGCTTATCCGTCCCTGCACAGCGACGTGATGGCGTGGCCTATATTCCCACCACGTCGCCAACCCCGACACGGCAGATCACCTTAGATTATCGCCCCGGTTCACCATTGCGAGGGCGCTATGAACAATTGGCTGAAGTGATCCGTGAGCATATGGTCGCGGTCATGGACACGCCGTTAAGTGCTGAACCTACCGCATTAAACGCAGGATAAAAAGAACCCCCAATACTGGATATCCAACATTGGGGGTCAGTTCAATCGTCACGGATACTATCGTTTAAAACAACGATTCGGTCTCCGTTTCATAAATGGTGCCGCTAGGCTGGGATGAGACATATTCGGTTGGCTCTGTCCCTTTAATAAAGTACTCGAACATCGAGGTGTGGTCGGTTTTGCGGGTGAGCAAACCGGTTTCACGATCAATGCGTACCTTCACGATACCCGGTGGCACCACCTTGCTTTGTTCTGGCACATCCGCGAGGGCTTTTTGCATAAAGTCTATCCATGCGGGCCCAGCGGTTTTGGCACCAGACTCGGCCCCACGAATCGGTTGCTGCTCGTCATTCAAGTTGCTGTTGCGGGTTGTGCGCCCTAATTCACGTGAGTGGTCATCAAAGCCCACCCATACCGTGGTGACGATACCCGGGCCATAACCTGTGTACCAAGTGTCTTTAGAGTCGTTGGTGGTCCCGGTTTTACCGCCGATATCCCGTCGTTTCAGCGCTTGCGCGCGCCAGCCGGTGCCATTCCAACCGGTGCCATAGCGCCAGTCGCCGCCGCCCCAAATATTGCTCTGCATCATTTCGCGCACCAAGAACGCATTTTGCTCGTCAATAACTTGTTTGGCGGGCTGTGGCGATTCTTCGCTGTTATCGGTCAGCAAATTCTGCTCGTTGAAGGGGTCTGCTTTCTCCATCGGCTTTTCGCAGTCATCGCAAATCACCGATGGGTTAGCACGATAAATTTCTTCACCGAAGGGCGTTTCTACCCGATCGATGATGAAAGGCTCCATAAAGTAGCCACCATTGGCAAACACGCTAAACCCTTGTGCCATTTCAACCGGCGTTAAGCTGCCTGCGCCGAGTGCAATGGCTTCGGCGCGAGGGAGATCATCACGTTTAAAGCCAAAGCGAGTCAGATAATCTAAGGTATCGTCCAAGCCAACACGACGGAGGACACGCACAGCCATCACGTTTTTCGATTGTGCCAGTCCAAGGCGAGCACGCAGTGGCCCTTCATAACGTGGTGGCGAGTTTTTCGGACGCCATGCCACGCCTTGACTGCGATCCCAGCGGTTGATGGGCGCGTCATTAATCAAGGTGGCAAGGGTCATGCCTTCATGGATGGCCGCCGAATAGATAAAGGGTTTGATGCTCGAACCCACTTGGCGCACCGATTGGGTGGCACGATTAAATTTGCTATGCACAAAGTTAAAGCCACCCACTAAGGCTTTGATCGCCCCTGTGGTGGGGGACATGGATACTAAGGCGGTATTGGCGTTGGGCACTTGTGCCAAGTGCCATTGATCGTCAACGCGACGAATCCACACCTGCTCACCGCTTTGTAAAATATCACTGGCGTGTTTGGGCGCGGGGCCTTGACGGTTATCGGTAATGTAAGGGCGCGCCCAGTCCATCCCCGCCCAATCGAGTGTAATTTCTTGGCCATTAGGACCAACCACTAAGGCGGATTGGTCACTCACTTCGGTCACGATGGCAGGTTCAAGTGGGCCATAGCTAGGCTGCTTGGCAAGATAATCGACAATACGCTGATGTTGCCAACGGTCGCTTGCGGCTTGCCATAAGGTGGCGACTGGACCGCGGAAGCCGTGGCGACGATCGTAAGCAAGGATGTTATCCATCGCCGCATCATTGGCCGCGCGTTGCATATCGGAGTCCACACTGGTGTATATGCGAATGCCCGATGTGTAAGCATCGTCGCCAAAGTGTTCTACCGCCCATGCACGCGCCATTTCTGCGACATAAGGTGCATCGAGCTCAATTTCAGCACCGTGGTAACGCGCGACAATCGGCTCGTTTTTCGCTTGGCTATACTCGGCCTGCGAAATGTAGCCTTCTTTGAGCATGCGAGCCAGCACCACGTTACGGCGCTCAGTAGCACGAGACAGGGAGTACAATGGATTCATGGTGGATGGCGCTTTAGGGAGGCCGACAATCACCGCCATTTCACTTAAGGTCAGCTCGTCTAGTGTCTTACCAAAGTACACTTGTGCGGCGGCACCAACGCCATAGGCGCGGTAGCCGAGAAAAACCTTGTTAAAGTACAGCTCAAGGATTTCGTCTTTATTCAACAATTGCTCGATATGCACGGCGATAAAAATCTCTTTTATCTTGCGCATGATCCGCTTTTCGTTGGAAAGGAAGAAATTTCGCGCTAACTGTTGGGTGATAGTACTGGCCCCTTGCTTCGCACTGCCTGACATGGCTACTACCACGGCGGCGCGAACGATACCAATCGGGTCGATCCCCGGGTGTTGATAGAAGCGACTGTCTTCAGTGGCGATCAGCGCATCAATCATTTGCGGAGGGATGTCTTCCAGTTTAACGGGAATGCGTCGCTTCTCACCAAATTGGGAGATCAGCTTGCCGTCAGCACTGTAAACCTGCATTGGGGTTTGTAGCTCGACATCTTTCAGTGTCGCCACATCGGGGAGGTCGGGTTTTACGTACAGGTAAAACCCGAAAATTGTAGTGACTCCCAGCACTGTGCAAACCAGTGCAAAGATAAGCAGACGCTTTATGAACTTCACCTGAGATTTCCCGTTCTGTTGCAATTGAGCCGTTCAATAACCATACGTCAGTAGTATAAAGGCACCAGCAATAAAAATAACCCGCCGTGAAGGGCAGTTTTCTAAATGCTGACCTCACGCTGACGTTGGGAGCCTAACACGAAATGGTTCGAAATTCGGCAGTTTTAGGTATCGATATTGGCCGAGATACCATTCACGCCATTGCGGTTCGTGCACATCGACAAGGCATTCAGGTCGCAGGGCATCATGAGGTGCACTATCGCGCGACTGACGATCTTTTGACCCCGATGACCGAGATAAAAAAGCGATTACTCGCGTGTTTACCTTGGTATCAGCGCTTGCGCGTTCCTGTGGTGGTAGGCGTGGATGAAGATGCGGTGATCACCAAGCAAATTACGGCACCGCTTATTGACGATGAGATTGAGCAAGAAGCCTTGATTGGCCAAAAGCTGAGTGCTGCCCTCAACATGGATACCGCTACCTTGTATTACGACTTTGAGGTCATGAGCGGTATTTCCGTTCTGCCGGGACAAGCCTGTTATCAAGTCGTGGCGTGTCGGCGTCATGCTCTCACTCCAGCCCTAGACGCGCTCAAGCATGTCGGTTTATCGCCCTCGGTGGCAGACATTAACAGCCAAGCGTTAGTCGGGGTCTATCAAGCGATTCGACCTGTTGCGCAGGCTAACCACTGGCCGCTGTGGCTGCATTATCACGGTGGCTTGATCACCGCGATTCGTCTTTATCCGGATGGTCAGGTTTACCAGCATCGCAGCCGTTTGGGGGAGGGAGAGCGCTACGAACACCGCGAAGAGCCCGCTAACACCTTAGTGCAGCAGCATGTTGATCAGGCTTGCCATCGTGCACGTGAGCACAATCGACTCTTGCCCCTGAGCACCGTTTGGATAAGCGGCGTCTGGCCTACCACACTCGCGTCTGAGCATCTGGCCATCACACGCTTAAATCCAGTGGCGATGTTGGRTCAAACTGCCCCCACCATCAGTGACGAGGCCAGTATTGCGTTGGGATTAGCGCTGCGTGGAGGGTACTCATGCGTATAAATCTACTCCCTTGGCGAGAAAAAGCGCGCCGCGCTCAGCGTTACACCTTTATGGTTCACACTGGTTTGGTGGTGCTGGGCGTGGTACTGGTGGTTAGTGCCGTGAACGCGGTCCAGCAGCACTGGCTGACTGAGCAACAGGCACGTAATCAACGCTTAACCGCCGGGGTGAACGATTTTCGTGCCACCTTACAGGCTTTTAAGCGCGAAGATAAAAAGCGTGCTGCGCTGCAATCGCGCTTACAACTGGTCAACGCATTACAACAACAGCGCAATAATGTCACCGCATTACTGAATTTCATTCCAACCGTAATGCCTGAAGGGGCGTATTTGAGTCGTTTGGCGCAGCAAAAGGGGCGTGTCACGGTCGAAGGTTGGGTCACATCCAATGCGGAGATGGCAAGTCTATTGGCAGCGTTAGAGCAAAGTGCGTTAGCTACCGACGTTGATATTGACACTGTGATCACAGAGTCCGGTTCGCAACGCGCCAACAAACGTTTTACGTTAAGCTTTCGCTTGACCGACTACGTCACACCGCAGCTACCGAAGCCCAAAGGAGTGCAGTCATGATCGCACCCTCTGAGTGGGATTGGCAAAAACTCCCCAGTGCGCCACTCGCCACCCGCGCTATCGTTTGGGCGGTGGGCGCGATCGCACTATTGATTCTCGCAGCCTTGATGATTTTGTTGCCCAACCAAGAGGCGCTGGAGGCAGCGACCCAGCGCGAAACACAACTCAAAGCCGAGTATCGGTTGTTGGCCAATCGCGTGGCGGCTCTGCCCGATGTGGAGGCACAAATGCGCGCGTTAAATCAGCAATATGCCACTTTGATTGCCCAATTGCCGGAAGAAGAAGAGCTTTCGGGATTACTCGCTGGGGTCAATGAAGTTGGGATCCGTCATCAGTTGCGCTTCAAAACATTGAAATGGCAACCAAGAAAGCATGGCAGCTGGCTCGATGCTATTCCGATGACGGTTGTTCTGAGCGGTGATTATGCCTCTATCGGTGCATTCAGCGCGGATATTGCTGCCATGACGCGCTTGGTGTCGCTGCAAGATTTTGTTTTAACCCGTACTGAAACCGATGACATTCATGCGCCCTTGCTGCTGTCTGTGTCTGCGACCACATATCGTTATACCGGTGAACGCATTACCACCGACAAGGAGGCCTTACAGTGAAGCGTCTTTTGGTGTTGTTATTTGGGTTGAGTTTGGTCGGCTGTGATAGATACCACAGTGATATCGAACGTTTTATGCAACAAACCCAAGCCAGTGCGCAAGTCATGGCGACCCGCATTCCCCCTCCGCCAAGTTACCAATCGATAGCCTTTGTCGCTGATCAGCGGGATCCCTTTGTGCTGCCAGCCATCAATACAGGTGGACAGGCTTCAACGGGTGACTGTTGGCAGCCCAATTTACAACGGCCTTTAGAGCCGCTTGAGCAATTTCCACTGGCAAGCCTTGCCATGAAAGGCAGCTTAACCAAAGGCGCACAGCAACAAGCCTTAATTGCACGTCCTGATGGCACCATCACTCAAGTCAGTGAAGGTGCGCATTTAGGCGAGAACCGTGGCCGTGTAGTGGCCGTGAATGCACACCAGGTCGCCATTGAAGAAGCCCTGCCGGATGGCTTGGGGTGTTGGCAGCTTCGCACTGTTACCTTGTCGATGGAATCAACTTTGCCGTAGTTAGGATACCAATATGATGATACGCCCTTACCTTTCCCGCACGTTCTCGCAAAGCGTTCGCCCAGTCTGGCTCATACTGCTGGTACTGATGTTCAGCCTGGGTTCAGTGCAGGTTGCCGCAAAGAGTATGCTGACTGATATCGCAGTGAAGCGTCTAGATAATGGTGATGCTCAGGTCTCGCTGACGTTTTCTGATGCCGCGGTAACGGCTGACTTTCGTCAACCCATCCCTCAGCAAGTTACGCTACGCTTGCCGAATGTACAGCTAAAACAGGCATTACTTGCGGTTCTCGATACTCGCAGCCGTCAGACCCCAGTGACTGAGATTGAGACCTTTCAGGCCCCTGAGAGTGCTCGCATTGTACTGCGTGCTGAGCAGGCCGTGGATTTTGATTATCAGCAGCAAGGAAAGGTGTTGACCATCCGCGTCTCTGCGGCAAAAAAAGCGCCTTCTGCGACGGCCTTAGCGCAAAAAGGGGCGGCGATCTCGATTAACTTCCAAGACATTCCGGTCCGTACCGTGTTGCAGCTGATTGCTGCACAGAATGATTTTAACCTTGTGACCTCGGACTCGGTACAAGGCAACATCACCATGCGCATTGATGGTGTGCCTTGGCAAGATGTATTGGATGTGATTTTGCGTGTGAAAGGACTGGATAAGCGCCAACGGGGACAAGTGATGCTCGTTGCTCCGAGCGCTGAGCTGATGGCACAAGAAAAGCAAGCACTCGAAATGCGTCAGCAGGCCGATGCCTTACTGCCTCTGACCTCAGAAGTACTCACGGTGAACTATGCCAAAGCCAGTGATATCGCCGCCCTGATCAAAGGTCAAGGCGAAGGGGTCAGCTTACTGTCTCCTCGCGGGGCGGTGTCGCTGGATGAGCGCACCAATGCGTTGATCATTAAAGATAATCAAAAGAATTTAGCCCGTATTCGCACCTTGGTCCGCCACTTGGATGTGCCGGTGAAGCAAGTTGAAATTGAAGCGCGGATTGTCACGGTTGAAGAGGGGTCTGTCGATGAGCTGGGAGTGCGCTGGGGGATTTTAAATCGCAACGGTTCAACCAGYATCGGCTCTTCGATAGAAAGCAACCTGATGTGGGACCGTAACATGTACAATTCCGATGACGAGGCATTAACCGGATCGGGCAATGATTCTCTGCCGGTGGACAATTTTTTGAATGTGAACTTGGCCGCCTCCAACCCTGCCGCGTCAAGTCTGGCACTACAAGTGGCTAAATTGGGCAGTGATTTATTGCTGGATCTCGAGTTATCGGCGCTGGAAAGTGAAAACAAAGCAGAAATTGTATCGAGCCCGCGCTTAATCACCACCAATAAAAAAGCGGCATATATCGAGCAGGGGACAGAGTTACCTTATCTCGAAGCCTCTTCCAGCGGTGCTGTGGCGGTGTCGTTTAAAAAAGCAGTACTTAGCCTTACCGTGACGCCCCAAATTACCCCAGAGAATGAGTTAGTGCTGGATTTGAAAGTCACCCAAGATATGCCAGAGAAGTCGGTGGTGGCAGGTAAAGGGGAGGCCATGTCGATCAGTACCAAGCGCATTAATACGCAGGTATTGGCGCGGAATGGTGAAACGGTGGTGCTGGGAGGGATCTTCCAACACACCATGATTAACAAAGAAACCAAGGTGCCATTACTCGGGGATATTCCGCTGTTTGGAAATCTGTTCAAACACCGTCTGAAAGATCATGCAAAACGCGAGCTTCTGATCTTTGTGACCCCTAAAATCGTCACAGGGTAGGTTAGGTGTTGCCAAAGGGGCCACTGTCCTGAGATAATTTTTAGTCTGATCACGAATTATCTGTGAGGAATTGGCGCCTCGGGCTTTTCTACATCAAGCCTGCGGGCGGTGTTGTTTTATTTAACCGCGCGTAAAATTGCTTAAAATGGCTGAAAAACGAAATATCTTTTTGGTAGGCCCTATGGGGGCTGGTAAAAGCACAATTGGTCGTCATCTCGCTCAACAACTTCACATGGAATTTTATGATTCTGACTCAGTGATTGAAGATCGAACTGGGGCAGACATTGCATGGGTGTTCGACGTTGAGGGAGAAGAAGGTTTTCGTCAACGTGAAGAGAACGTGATTAACGACCTGACTGAGAAGCAAGGTATCGTGCTAGCGACCGGCGGCGGCTCTATCATGAGTAAAGAAAGCCGTAACCGTCTCTCTGCTCGTGGTGTAGTGGTGTACTTAGAAACCACTATCGAGAAGCAGCTGGCGCGTACACAACGCGATAAAAAACGTCCTTTGCTTCAAACCGATCAACCCCGTGAAGTGTTGGAATCACTCGCGCAAGAGCGCAACCCACTTTATGAAGAAATTGCTGATTATGTGGTGCGTACTGATGATCAAAGCGCCAAAGTGGTCGCGAATCAAATCATCGAGTTGTTAGAGCAGCACTAATCCCAGACACAGGACCCGACCATGGAACGGATAGATGTTCAGTTAGGGGCGCGTAGCTACCCTATCTCTATCGGCGAAGGGCTGCTGGCAGATGCCAGCTTGTTTGAAAACGTACGTTCGCGTCGGGTTGCTGTGATAAGCAACGAGACAGTGATGCCATTATATGGCGAGAAGCTGGTCTCGACGCTTAAGCAGGCAGGGGCACAAGATGTCGCCTGCCTTAGCTTACCCGACGGTGAAGCGTACAAATCGCTAGAAACCTTCAATACTATCAACACCTTCCTACTTGAAAACAACTACAATCGCGATGTGGTGCTGGTGGCACTGGGTGGCGGTGTGATTGGTGATATCGTTGGCTTTGCCAGCGCTTGTTATCAACGCGGGGTAGATTTTATTCAAGTTCCTACCACCTTATTGGCGCAGGTTGACTCGTCGGTTGGCSGGAAAACGGCCATCAATCATCCCTTGGGTAAAAATATGATTGGTGCGTTTTACCAGCCCAAAGCGGTGGTGATTGACACTCAAGTACTCAGCACCCTCCCAGATCGAGAGTTTGCGGCGGGAATGGCAGAGGTAATCAAATACGGCATTATCGCCGACGCGCCTTTCTTTGACTGGCTCGATAGCGAAATGGCGGCGTTGACCGCTTTGTCACCCGACGCGTTAAGTTATGCGATTCGGCGCTGCTGTCAAATCAAGGCTGATGTGGTCGCGCAAGATGAAACCGAAGCCGGTGTACGTGCTCTGCTTAATCTGGGCCACACCTTTGGTCATGCGATTGAAGCGGAGATGGGCTATGGCAACTGGTTACATGGTGAAGCGGTTGCAACGGGCACTGTGCTTGCTGCCCACACGGCACAGCGTCATGGTTTGCTGGACGAACAAAGTGTGTCCCGCATCACTGCCTTGCTCGAAAAAGCGCAGCTTCCCGTGCACGTCCCTGCCCAGATGAACTACGATGCTTTTATTAAGCACATGATGCGTGATAAAAAAGTGCTTTCAGGACAGTTGCGTTTGGTACTGCCAACAGCGATCGGCCAAGCGCAAGTGGTTGCAGATGTTCCACATCAGCTTTTAGCAGATGTGATTGATGCCGGTTAACCATTGAATGCATGACAAACACCTTTGATACCTTGGCCTTGGAGCTGGAAAGCCAAACCCAGCTCTTATCACGCCTGCAGTTTCTTACCCGCTTTAGCTCTAACCTTATCCAGGTCACCGGTCCGACTGGCGCGGGTAAAACCTGGCTCAGTGAGCGCTATATGGAGCAATGGGCCGACGCGTCGGTCCACTCCTTATTGGTGTGTCACACGGCACAAAATGATGCACAACGCCGTGCTATTTTGCTTCGTCAAATTGTCAAAGATGGCGTATTTAATGAGGCCGACCCGCTAGTCGATAGCCTGACGATGATGCTAGGCGACAGTGGGTGCGATGCATTAATTGTCATTGATGATGCCCACCGTCTTAGCCCGAATTTATTGTCTGAACTTTGGGCACTGGTTTTACAGGCACAAAACCAAGATCATTGGCGCATCAATGTGGTGCTTTTTGCGTTGCCCGGAAAGTTGAACAAGTGGCTTCGTCAGGTGTCATATGGCCAAGGCCAAAAGCCGTTAGAGTTAGAAGTCTCGCCCTTAAATGAGGGGGAGGAAGAAATGTTTATCGATGTGTTGGCGGTGACCCGACGCATTGATGCGACCAAGAAAAAACAATGGCTGGCCAAGTTGGCCAATCAAACCCTCTATCCGGGCATGATCATGGGCAAGGACAATCAGGAGACAGGCACAGTGAGTGACGAGAAGAAAAAGCCCTCGCGTAATAAACCCTTTACCATGCTGGTATTGGCCGTAGTGCTCATGGTCGTGGGTGCTGGTGTGATTTGGTGGTACTTCCCGAGCCAAAGTGATGATCAGTCCTCGGGCATGGTATTGCCAGAAGGGTTAAAGAATCTTGATGACTTACTCCGCGAACAGCAGGGCGAGCCAGAGAGCGCCGTGACTGCTGGCCAAAGCACCGAGAAAGGCATGGACCAAAACCCAGCCAGTACTTCAAACCGCACCAGCCAGTCAGGCTCGGTGACTGAAGATACAGTCTCATTGCCAGAAGAGGTTAATGGCGAAGGCTTGACGGTTGGCCGCGGAGATGAAGGCAAACGCGTTGTCGTGCCTGATGACGTGGTCGATGCCATGATTGAAGAGCAGGATGCGGGTGGTGATGGTACTGAGGCCGTTGACGAACCCTTGATCCCTGAGCTGGCACAAACACTGCCCACACCGGCGGCACCAGACAGCCGTCCAGAGCCTGCTGCTCCTCGCCAAACAGCGCAACCGGAAGCTGCATCTCAGCCAGCGTCCGCGAACCAGACCTTGCCGTTAGATGCCCAAGCTCTACTGGCGGTGCCTGCACAGCGCTATGCGTTACAGCTGGCCGCCTTACAATCCCGCCAAGATGCGGTTGATCTGATTGCGAACTATCAACTGGAGGGGCGTGTTCAGGTTTATCAAACTCGCCGTAATGGTGGCACTTGGTACATGGTATTGCTGGGCGATTATGAGAGTGTCACCGCGGCGCGTCGCGCAGAACTCACTCTGGCCGACAATGTCCGTGCGCTGCAGCCATTCGTGAAATCATTTAGCCAAATTCACCGTGAAATCAATCGTGCAAATGGGCAGTAAAATCCGCTGATTGATGAAACAAAATAAGGTACAATCCGCCCCCTTTCATATCGCGGAGAATGACAAGGGGCAATGAAAAAGCATCGCGCGTTTCTAAAGTGGGCTGGCGGGAAGTATTCGCTGGTCGATGACATTCGCCGTCATCTTCCCGAAGGGGACACGCTGATCGAGCCTTTTGTCGGCGCAGGGTCGGTGTTTTTAAACACCGACTACGACCGCTATATCTTGGCTGATATTAATCCCGACTTGATTAATCTCTATAACATTATCAAACAAACCCCAGCACGGTTTGTCGATGATGCACGCGCCTTTTTCTGTCAAGACTACAATCAAAAAGCGCAATATTTGCAAGTGCGGGAAGACTTTAATGCCACGCAAGATCCGTATCTTCGCTCGCTCTATTTCTTGTACATGAATCGCCACGGCTTCAATGGCCTGTGCCGTTACAACAAAAAAGGTGGATTTAATGTTCCCTTTGGGTCTTACAAGAAACCGTACTTCCCTGAAAAAGAGCTGTTCTTTTTTGCCGAAAAAGCACAACGGGCAGAGTTTGTGTGTGAAGGGTATGCGGAAAGTTTTGCCCGCGCGAAGCTGGGCGACGTGGTGTATTGCGATCCTCCTTATGCGCCTTTAACCGCGACAGCGAATTTTACCACTTATGCCACCAACGGCTTTACGCTGGATGATCAAGCGTTATTGGCCGAGCATGCAGAGCAGGCAGCGATGGCGGGTGGGATCCCGGTTCTTATTTCAAACCACGACACCCCTTATACCCGCCGTTTATATCGTGGTGCGACCTTCAACGTAGTACGAGTCAAACGTACCATTAGCCGTAATGGGAATGGGCGTAATAAAGTGGATGAGCTGTTGGCACTGTTTGCGCCTCAACCCTAGCTGGAAAGCGGCATTAGGTAATCATGCCGACAATGGCAAGCAAGGTCGCGACAAATACACCAATCATCACCACGCCTATCACGATGTACGCAGCGGGCGAGTCTTGAGCAAAATCGCGTTGACGGTTTTGCTCGGACTGCACACCAAAAAGCGCGGCAATCACACTTTTGATGACGTCCCAAGCGCCTAATTTTGTTGTCATGATGCCTCCTTTTTTTGTCGCTCTTATCCAACCCTAGTTGGCGGTATGTATTTTGTCAGCTGTTCAGGTAGAAAAGCGGGATCGAATAAGACAGCGCGAGCGAGATCGGGTAGAATTGCGGCGACTTTTTGGCAAGTGAGGCGACAACTATGACGGATTTTTTGATCGCGCCATCGATTTTATCAGCAGATTTTGCGCGTTTGGGCGAGGATGTAGAAAAGGTACTCGCCGCGGGTGCAGATGTGATCCACTTTGATGTAATGGATAACCATTACGTGCCTAATCTCACCTTTGGCGCGCCGATTTGTCAGGCGCTGCGCGATTACGGCATTACCGCCCCGATTGACGTGCACCTCATGGTTAAGCCGGTTGACCGCATTATTCCCGACTTCGCCAAAGCTGGCGCCGATATGATAACCTTCCATGCTGAAGCCAGTGACCATATCGATCGCACCTTACAATTGATTAAAGATCACGGCATGAAAGCCGGGCTGGTATTTAATCCCGCCACACCACTGCATTATCTTGATTACGTGATGGACAAACTCGACATGATTTTGTTGATGTCCGTGAATCCCGGTTTTGGTGGCCAATCTTTTATTCCAAGCACCTTGGATAAACTGCGTGACGTGCGCGCACGTATTGATGCCAGCGGTCGAGACATCCGACTGGAAATTGATGGCGGTGTGAAAGCTGACAATATCGCCGAGATTGCCCAAGCAGGGGCAGATATGTTTGTTGCCGGTTCTGCGATTTTTGGGCAACCCGACTATAAAGCGGCCATTGATGAGATGCGCACCGCGCTTGCAACTGTAGATAGGTAAGTAGTATGAGCCTTCGTTATATTGCCTTCGACCTCGATGGTACCTTGGTCGACAGCGTACCGGACTTAACTCAAGCGTTACAGATGATGCTGGCCGACTTGGACATGCCCACCGTGACGGTGGAACAAGTTACAGGTTGGATTGGTAACGGTGCCGATATTATGATCCGTCGTGCGCTGTCGCGTCGTCATGATTTTGCCACTGACTTGGATGCCGATTTGGTCGCCCGTGCCCGCGAGCGTTTTAACTTCCACTACGACAATAACGGCCATGAAAAAACCGTGCTATATCCGGGCGTGAAAGACACCTTGGTCGCGCTGCATCAGCAAGGTTATCAACTGGGTGTCGTGACAAACAAACCCGTGGCATTTGTGCCCGCCATCCTAGAAGATTTAGGATTAGCAGCCTTGTTTACGGATGTGTTGGGAGGCGATAGCTTACCGACCAACAAGCCAAACCCAGAAGGGTTGCACCATTTGCGAGACAAGCATGGCTTAACCAATGCACAAATGTTGATGGTCGGTGATTCAAAAAATGACATTTTGGCAGCCCAGAATGCAGGCATCGCTTCTGTCGGGTTAACCTATGGCTACAACTACGGTGAACCGATTAGCGATAGCCGTCCTGACTATGTGCTGGATTCATTCAGTGAGCTACAAGCCGTGGTCGCCAGCCACCAAGCATAACGATTATATAGCAACATAACTACCGCCCGGTTGGGCAACGCGTAAAGGAACCTAATCATCATGAGTCAATCTTCAAAACCCATTGTACTGAGTGGTGTGCAGCCCTCGGGTGAACTAAGTATCGGTAACTATCTRGGCGCGCTGCGTCAGTGGGAACAGATGCAAGATGATTATGACTGCCAATACTGTGTGGTGGATTTGCATGCGATTACCGTTCATCAAGATGCGGATGCGTTACGCGAAGCAACCTTGGATGCGTTGGCGTTGTGCTTGGCGGTGGGCGTGAGCCCTGAGAAAAGTAACTTGTTTGTACAATCGCACGTGCCAGAGCATGCGCAATTGGGCTGGGTATTGAACTGTTACACCCAAATGGGTGAGCTGAACCGCATGACCCAGTTTAAAGACAAATCGCAGCGTCATGCTGAGAATATCAACGCCGGTCTATTTGGGTATCCAGTGCTGATGGCGGCAGATATTTTGCTATATCAAACCAATCAAGTGCCTGTAGGTAATGATCAGAAGCAGCACCTAGAGCTTGCCCGTGATATTGCCACGCGCTTTAACAATCGTTACGGTGATGTCTTTACCATGCCTGAGCCTTACATTCCTGATGTGAATGCACGGGTGATGAGCCTGCAAGATCCAACCAAGAAAATGTCGAAGTCGGATGATAACCGTAATAACGTGATTGGTTTGCTCGAAGATCCCAAAGCCATTGCCAAGAAAATCAAACGTGCGGTTACCGACTCGGAAGAGCCACCGCGTGTCCATTTTGATATCGAGCAAAAGCCAGGTGTCTCTAACTTGCTTGGTTTGCTGTCCGGGGCGACCGGTGAGTCAATTGCCGCACTAGAAAAAGCCTACGAAGGCAAAATGTATGGCCATCTGAAAAAGGATACTGCTGAAGCGGTGGTGGCGATGCTCGAACCTCTCCAAGCGCGTTATCATGAGTACCGCGCTGATCGCGCGCTGCTCGACAGTGTGATGCAAAAAGGTGCTGAGCACGCATCGGCACGCGCACAGCAAACCTTGCGTAAAGTGTATGACGCAGTGGGTTTTGTTCCACGCGTGTAGCACACGAATATGACGGAATAAAAAAGCAGCGGCATAGACCGCTGCTTTTTTGATCAGACCGGAACCCAACTCTCACTTCTTATAAGTCCATCAATAGTAACTGTTTCTGATGCGAGCCAAATCACGCCATTCTGTGTATCCATCGTTAATAATGCGCGCGAAATTCGAGTAATCACTCAAACTACGTGAAGGAACAGGTATGAAAAAGCCACTGATGTGGTCGCCGCTAGCATTGATGATGGCGGGACTCGCCATGCCCGCGGCCGCCAAAGCCACCCTCGAGCAAACCTACCAGTGCGGCATGACGCCCACCACGCCCATTTATGCGATCCAAGGTGACGGTGATCGCAGCCCATTGGTCCCAGCGGACAAATACAGCTCCGATAAAACCTATGCGGTACAAGGTGTCGTCACTGCGGTGACCCAAGGCCTTTATAAAGGGGTTTGGATTCAAGATCCTCAAGGGGATGGCAATCGCGCCACGTCCGATGGCTTGTTTGTGTACTTGCGGGACGCTGATACCCTCAATTTGCAGCCCGGTGACACCTTATGTGCCAGTGGTAAGGTCAAAGAGTATTATGGTCATACGCAATTGGGTGTGACCGATAATCAAGTCGCTAAGGGCCCGTATTATGGTCCGTTGGCTCCGACTGCCATTCGTGTGGATCACGGTGAGTCGTTAAAGGATGCACTTGAGCGTTACGAAGGCATGTATGTGACCATGGACGCGGACAGTGAACTGGTGATCACCCGTAATTTTGGCTTTGACTACGACGCGTTTCGCAACAATATGGTGTTAACGCACCGCACCCCTTTATTTAAACCCACGCAACTTTATCCAGCGTTAACCGACGAAGCGAAAGCGCTTGCGGCGAACAATGCGGCGAATCAGCTTTATATCGAAAGTGATCAAAAAGCCAAAGACGGACAAATTCCCTATTTTCCGGGACTCGACGCTGAGCAAGGCTATTTGCGTATTGGCGATCGTATTGAGCATTTGTCTGGCGTGATGGGCTTTAGCTACGATCAGTACCGTTTAGTGGCGACCAACACCATTACCGCCGGTGACATTGTGCACCGTCACGATCGTCAAGATGCACCCGCGACGGTACCGAATACCGACATTAAAGTGGCAAGCTTTAACGTACTCAACTATTTCACCAGTGCCAGCGCCATTGGTGGTCCCTTAAATGTCACCTGTAAAGATCGCGACCATGCGGACGCCAAGCGTGGTTGCAACCGAGGTGCTAAAACCGCCGCTGAGTTTGAGCTCCAACGTACCAAGATTGTCAATGCCCTCCGCGCGATGGATGCTGATATCGTTGGCTTGATGGAGCTTGAAAACAATGGGTTTGAAGCTGGAAGCGCCATTGCCGATTTGGTGACCCACCTCAACGCAGAGTTTGCGGATCCTGCAGACCATTATCAGTTTGTTGAACCTAGCGATGCGGTGAAAAATCAAGGCGCGTTTTTTGGCTCTGATGCGATCATGGTCGGCATGATTTACCGCCCTGCAAAAGTCTCGTTAGCCGGTGACGCACAAGCGGTTGCTATGCCCGAGCAGCATATAAGTGGTGAAAACCCTGAGGGCGAAACGCGTGAGCTTAATAAGTATCAACGCGACAGCTTGCTGCAAGCGTTTAGCATTAATGGCGAGCCGTTACATATTGTGGTTAACCACTTTAAGTCGAAAGGATCAGGCTGTTATGAAGATTGGATCGCGGGTGAATTCGAGACGGATACAGCAGATTTACAAGGACATTGTAATGCCTTCCGTGTCTCCGCGGCAGTGACATTACGCGATCGTCTGCAGCAGCTGGATGGAGACGTATTGATCCTTGGCGATCTCAATGCGTACGTGAAAGAAGATCCGGTCCGTGTATTAACCGACTACCAACGTCAGCCTAACCAGCGCGATATCATGACAGCCGCAGGAACGGAAATTCGCGGTGTTCCTATGCATCCGACCGCACAAGCGGTAGAGAAAGGCCTAGGCTATATCAACCTCGCCACGGCGCGATTGGGTGATAAAGCCTATTCCTACTCGTACTCGGGTGAATTGGGGAGTCTCGACCATGCCATCGCCAGCGTTAGCTTGGCGGAAAAAGTCGTCGGTGTGGAAGACTGGCACATTAACTCGGTTGAAAGTACCTTGTTTGAATACAGTCGTCAGTACACTGGGGATTTGGTGAAATCGACCAATCCGTTCTCTTCGTCAGATCACGACCCTGTGATTGTGTCTTTGGCGTATCCGGATCCGGTTGTGCCTGTATCGGTTACCATCAATAACCGCAGTATTTTGCCGATTATTCCGATGCTGAATGGACAAAAAAGTCCTGATCACGCTTGGATGAAATGGCGCTCACAACGCACCTTTGATACGCAAAGCCCATTGGTAAAAGGGCTGAAACTTGATAAAGATGATCGTATCGAGGTCACTGTGAAAGCGCTGGGTTTGATCCCCGTCCATTGTGGCAGTGCGCCGGCGAGTCAGCCTATGTCGGTCCGTTACACCGGCTTCCGCTGCCAACTACGTTAATTGAATCACTGCGGGCAGTGGCAACACCGCCCGCGGATGACGCTTGTCAGGCACTGTGTTAGCATCATTCCGGTTTTCAATCGGATGGCGCAGCACAGTGCTTCTTATCATCGATAATTACGACTCCTTTACCTATAACCTCTATCAGTACTTTTGCCAACTGGGCGTGGACGTGTGTGTCAAACGCAATGACGAGTTGGCGATCGCAGACATTGAGGCGATGGAGCCCTCCCATTTAGTGATCTCTCCTGGTCCTTGTACGCCGAATGAGGCGGGGATTTCTCTCGAGGTCATTCGCCATTTTGCCGGACAGATACCGATTTTAGGCGTATGTCTTGGCCATCAGTCCATTGCACAGGTCTTTGGTGCGTCGGTGATCCGCGCCAATGCGGTGATGCACGGTAAGACGTCTTTGGTCGAACATGATCATCAAGGGGTATTTAACCGCTTACCCAGTCCGTTCACCGTCACACGGTATCACTCGTTGGTGGTTGACCCGCAAACCCTGTCTGATTGTTTGACCGTGACAGCGACCACCACTGAGCCCGATGGTCGTCAAATCATTATGGGCTTGAAGCACCGAACCCTGCCAATTGAGGGGGTACAATTCCATCCGGAGAGCATTTTGACTGAACACGGCCATGACTTACTGGCGAATTTCTTACAGCAATAGTTACAAAAAATAGCGATCTTTATCACTATTCTCACATTTCGTTTTTTCTGACGTGATTATCAGTGGCTGCAACCTTATGCAGCCATCACCGTCATCCCGCACCACTCATGCCTTACAGGCATCTCAGCCTTGCTGATTAGGCGCTTCTTTCGCCTCACACTTTGTGCATAACTATATCTCTAATCTGCATGGTATTTGTTATTCTGCTGAAAAGAAAAAATAATCTGCTATTGCCGCGGTTAAAAGAATGTAAATACTATGCGTCATGGAAAAAACACAGAAGGATTGAGTGATGACGATGGACAAAAAAGTAGAACGTAAACTCTTTGATGAAGTGATGGTACCTTGCTACAACCCGATGCCCATGATCCCAGATCACGGCAAAGGCTCCCGCATTTGGGACCAAGAAGGGCAAGAGTATGTCGACTTTGCGGGTGGGATTGCGGTGAGCTGTTTGGGCCATTGTCATCCCGTCATGGTGGATGCGTTGACTGAGCAAGCTCAAAAGCTTTGGCACTTAAGCAACGTCATGACGAATGCACCCGCATTGCGTCTCGCAAAGCGCCTCACTGAGCTGTCATTTGCGGATCGTGTTTTCTACGCAAACTCTGGCGCCGAAGCGAACGAAGCAGCACTAAAGTTGGCACGCCGCTGGGCAAAAGAAGAACACGGAGAGCATAAAAGCGAAATCATTGCGTTTAGCAAAGGTTTCCATGGTCGCACCTTCTTCACGGTCACCGTGGGCGGTCAACCGGCTTATTCTGACGGTTTTGGTCCTAAGCCGGGAGATATTACCCACCTGCCATACAATGACTTAGCCGCGCTGGCTGATCATATCTCTGATCGCACTTGTGCGGTGATGATGGAGCCACTGCAAGGTGAAGGCGGTATTATTCCTCCAGAGCCGGGTTTCTTGGAAGGTGTACGTGAACTGTGTGACAAACACAATGCCTTGCTGATCTTCGATGAAGTGCAAACCGGTAACGGCCGTACGGGCACCTTCTATGCGTATCAACAATCGGGCGTCGCTCCCGATATCTTAGCCACCGCTAAATCACTGGGTGGGGGGATCCCGATTGGTGCCATGTTGACCACCGAAGCCCTGGCGGCACACATGAAACCGGGGACGCATGGCTCAACCTATGGCGGTAACCCCTTAGCATGTGCGGTCGCAGAAGCGGTGGTGGACGAAGTGACCAAACCTGAGGTCCTTGACGGTGTTATTGAGCGCGAACAGTGGTTCCGCGATGGCCTAGAAGCGATCAACGATAAATACGGCATCTTCAGTGAAGTGCGCGGTAAAGGTTTGTTGCTTGGCGCGGCACTCAACAAAGCATGGGAAGGGCGTGCGCGTGACATCTTAGTGGCGGCAGGTGAGGAAGGCTTGCTGGTGCTGGTCGCGGGCCCGAATGTGGTGCGTTTCACCCCATCATTGGTGATTACCAAAGCGGATATTGAAGAAGGTATGGCGCGCCTTGATCGTGCTATTGCGAAGGTCGTTGCTGCATAAGGCGGCCTTTACACTCGGAGGGATTTGAGATGTTAGTTATTCGGCCTATCCGTGCGTCAGATTTTGATGCACTGATGTTGTGTGCGGAAGAGTCCGGTCATGGATTTACCTCATTGCCGGTTGATGCCGATTTGCTACAAGGACGTATCAACAATTCGCTAGAAAGCTTTGCCAAGCACGTCACTAGCCCTGGCATGGAAGGCTACCTGATGGTAGCCGAAGATACCGAAACGGGCGAGGTTGCAGGTACCACAGGGATCGAGGCGGCAATCGGCCTCGATAACCCCTTTTATAGTTATCACTTAACCAAAGTGGTGCATTCATCGCGCAAGCTCAATGTCCATAACATTGTTGAAGTGCTGACGTTTGGCAATAACTACACCGGAGCAACGGAAATTTGCACCCTGTTTTTGCGTCCTGAGTTTCGGGGTGGCCTCAACGGTAAACTGCTTTCCAAATGTCGCTTCTTGATGCTCGCCGAGTTTCCTGAGCGCTTTGCGGATGTGGTGTTTGCCGAAATGCGTGGCGTGTCTGATGATGATGGCAATTCGCCTTTCTGGCAGTGGCTTAAGGACAACTTCTTTTCGATTGACTTTACTTTGGCCGATTACCTAACCGGTATCGGTGCGAAAGGGTTTATTGCCGACTTAATGCCTAAGTTGCCGATTTACGTCAGTCTGTTGAGTGAAGAAGCGCGTGCCGTGATTGGACAAGTGCACCCGAAAACACGGCCGGCACTGCGTCTGTTGGAGAAAGAAGGCTTTTCGTGTCGAGGATATGTCGACATCTTTGATGCCGGTCCAACGGTCGAGTGTTTGCGCCACAATATCGAATCGGTCCGCCATTCATTTAATGCGACTGCTAGCGTGCGTGAGCACAGCAGTGCTCAGCACTACTTAATTTCGAATACCGATTTTGCGGGCTTCCGCGCGACTGTGGCGAAAGCGGCACTTGATCCGGAAACCAATCACGTTGTGATTGCGCCAGAGGTTGCCGAAGCGCTGCAAGTTAAAGACGGCGATCGACTCCGTTTGATCGCGATGGAGGAGTAAGGATGACACATCAAACCGCAGGCCATTTGATCAATGGTGAATGGACGCCGGGTGAAGGCGACGTCATGACTTCGCTAAACCCTTTTGATAGCCGTTGTATTTGGCAAGGCAATGAAGCCACGAAACCGCAGGTTGAACAAGCGGTAAGCGCGGCACGACAAGCCTTTCTTACTTGGCGGAATACCGATTTTGCCGAGCGCCAAGCCTTGGTAGAACGCTTCGCTGAAATTGTGAAAGCCAATACCGACGATCTGGCGCGTACCATCGCTGAAGAAACTGGCAAGCCGTTTTGGGAAACCAAAACCGAAGTGGGCGCCATGGTGGGTAAAATTGCCATTTCGCTGCGCGCTTACCATGAACGTACAGGATCGCGGGAAAAAGACGTCAATGGTACGCAAGCTGTACTGCGTCATCGTCCCCTTGGTGTGATGGCAGTGTTTGGGCCGTATAATTTCCCCGGTCACTTGCCTAATGGCCATATTGTCCCGGCACTATTGGCCGGAAACAGTGTGGTTTTCAAGCCGTCCGAACTGACGCCTAAAGTGGCTGAACAAACCCTTGGCTACTGGTTAGAAGCCGGTCTACCTGCTGGGCTGATTAACTTGGTGCAAGGGGGCCGTGATACCGGCGAAGCGCTAGCACAAGCTCGAGGTATTGATGGCCTTCTATTTACCGGGAGTGCCAACACCGGACACATCCTCCATCGCCAGTTTGCCGGCCAACCGGACAAAATGCTGGCATTGGAAATGGGGGGCAATAATCCACTGGTTATCAGTGATAAACACAGTGGTGTGGATGCCACGGTTTATACCATTATTCAATCGGCTTACCTCAGTGCCGGTCAGCGTTGTACCTGTGCACGTCGTCTACTTCTTCCTGAAGGGGAGGCGGGTGACAAGATCTTGGCGCGCTTAGCGGCGTGGACTAAAACGATCCGTGTAGGCGGACAGTTCGATGATCCGGCGCCCTTTATGGGCGCACAGATCTCGGTGGCGGCAGCTGAAGGGATCTTAGCCACTCAGCAAAAACTGATCGATCTCGGTGGCAAGCCAGTCGTGGCGTGTGAACATCGCCATGATGCCGTGATCTCGCCGGGGATCATTGATGTTAGCGGGATCGCCGAGTTAAACGATGAAGAATACTTCGGTCCTTTATTGCAGGTGCAGCGTTACACCGATATGGCTGATGCATTGACGAAAGCGAATGATACCCGCTATGGCTTATCGGCAGGCCTTATCAGTGACGACGATGGTGAATGGCAATACTTCCTTGACCATATTCGCGCCGGTATTGTAAACCGTAACCGTCAATTAACCGGTGCCAGTGGGGATGCCCCATTTGGTGGTCCGGGCGCGTCGGGTAACCTACGTCCTAGTGCTTATTATGCCGCCGATTATTGTGCCTACCCTATGGCATCGATGGAAGGCGAGCAGGTCACCTTGCCCGAGAGCTTTGCGCCGGGGATCACGCCTCTTGATTAAGGAGAACAACATGGATAGTTGCCAAGCGTTATTTGACAGACTGTGGCAAGACTACACCCAGCGTCTTTGCCCTTCTGCGCAGAAAGTGCATGGGTTGCTCGAAGAAGGCCAACCCCTGATCAATGATCACATTGCACTGCGCACCTTTGCACTGCCTAATGTAGGGCTGGACAAGCTTGCCCGTCCTTTTATTGCCTTGGGCTATGAGCCGAAAGGTGAGTACACCTTTGAAGCGAAGAAGCTCAACGCACGTCACTACGAGCATCCCGATCCCTTGATGCCGAAAGTGTTTATTAGCGAATTGATGGTAGGCCAATGCTCAACAAGATTGCAATCCATCGTGCGCGACTTAGTGGCGAACGTGGATGATGATGCGCTGAAAGGGAGCGATTTTCTTCATCAAGGACGTTTGTGGGAGTTGGATTGGCAAACCTACAAGACGTTAGCGGATGAAAGTGAATATGCAGCTTGGGTGGCAGCGCATGGCTATGGGGCGAACCACTTTACTGTCAGTGTGAATCAGCTGAATAACCATGATAACTGTCAAGCGGTCAACGATACCTTGCGCCAAAATGGGTTTACCATWAATGAATCTGGCGGGGAGGTCAAAGGGGATGCATCAGTCTTTTTGGAGCAATCCTCGACGATGGCTGATCGCGTGCCGGTGCAGTTTAGCGATGCACGCCATGATATTCCGGGTGGTTTCTACGAGTTTGCGAAACGGTATCCGCTTCCGGACGGTGAACTTTATCAAGGTTTYGTCGCCGCCTCGGCTGATAAAATCTTTGAAAGTACGCATCAATAGTGGCGAGAGAAGAAAAGGAGAGCGATGCTCTCCTTTTTTGGTTGGCGGTGTTTAGCGACTTTCAATATCGAGCCAGAATTTATCGTCAATTGCCTGAGTCTCATTACTCAGATGTGGGTTGTCGACCCGAATAAACGTGCGCTCACCAATATTGGCTTTCTCAAAGGTCTCTTTTACCAGAGGGGCATTCTCAAAAAATTCGATGAAGGATCCGTCTTGATAGGCGGCCGCAAAGGCATCGTTGAGCATGGTCGCTACCTCTGGGTTTTGGGGCGATACAAACAAGAACATTGGGAAGCGGTAGATCAGCATTAAGTGCGGATCAACCAACAGATTTGTATATTGAGGTCGCTCTGCCAGCTCGCTAAAAGGTTCGATAAGCGCACGCGGGAAGAGGTCGGCCCGTCCGGTATCGACGCCTTTAAAGATATTCTCAAAGCTTGAGATTTCTCGAACCCGAAATCCCGCCGACTGCAAGACCTTCACATCCGCCCAGCCTTGCCCTTGGATCATGGTCAGACTATTGAGCCCTGCTTGGTCACTGATTTGTGCAAGCTTGGGTTCGGTGGCTTGATTGGTAATGAACAAGCGATGGCCTAATAGACCCCGAAAGACTGGATAACGGATGGGAAGTAACTCTGACTCAAGGGTACGGTCGGCCCCGAGCCAATCTACCGTCAGTCGTCCTTGTTTTAGCATTTCCACTTTACGAGACTGAGAGCCAATTTGACCTTGAAAGGCTTGTAAAGTGACAGACTCACCTGATTTTTCCGCTAAAAACTCAATCAAGTCGATAGCGTATAAATCGAGGGCAGAGCCAGCCCGTGGTTCTGGATGGACAATGGTGATATTCGCCGCAGCAGTTGAAGAAACCGCCGCGAGTAGCAATGCAGCAAGGGTTTGACGTAAGCTTCTCATAAACGACATCCTGTTAATCAGTTGTTAGATTGGTCGTTTTTGAAGTGTAGAACTTGGTTAATGAGTTTTCAGTCAATAAAAATAAAAAAACCGACGCAAAAACGCCGGTTTTGTCGCAACACGCGAGGATTAGCGTGTGCCGTAAACCACAATGGTTTTACCGTGAGCTGAGATAAGGTTCTGCTCTTCCAGCATTTTAAGGATACGCCCAACCGTCTCTCGCGAACAGCCAACAATCTGACCAATCTCTTGACGTGTGATCTTGATTTGCATGCCGTCAGGGTGAGTCATGGCGTCAGGTTGCTTCGCCAAGTTCAGTAGGGTTTGCGCAATGCGGCCGGTCACGTCCAGGAAGGCAAGGTCTCCCACTTTCTGGCTGGTCACTTGCAGGCGACGCGCCATCTGAGAGGATAGACGCATCAAAATGTCTGGGTTAACTTGGATCAGCTGGCGGAATTTCTTGAATGAAATTTCTGCCACTTCGCAAGGTGATTTCGCACGTACCCATGCGGTGCGCTCTTGGTCCTCTTCGAACAGACCAAGTTCGCCGATGAAGTCACCTTGGTTAAGGTAAGACAGGATCATCTCCTTGCCTTCTTCATCTTTGATTAGTACGGCCACAGAACCTTTCACGATGTAGTACAAGGTCTCCGCCTTTTCCCCTGCATGGATCAGAGTACTTTTGGACGGGTACTTGTGAATATGACAATGTGAAAGGAACCACTCGAGTGTAGGGTCTGTTTGAGGTTTTCCTGGAACCATATAACTTATTTCCTCTGCATGTGTTGCCCGGCAACGACGTCCTGTCTTTGTCTGAATGGAAACCCATCAGTCCAATGCACAGAATACGAGGTCTTGGCGCAGGCTACAAGCTCACTGTATGTTAACAAGAGTGTATCTTTTTTCTATCTGGATTTCTTGATTTTGATCTAAGCCAACCGCCTAAAAATTCGGCAAAAATGTGGCTAAGATCACGACCTGAGAAGTAATACACGTTAAGTGCGCTACGGCGGTTAACCTATCTTGCCTTTCTCAATCAACTGTTGGATCAAGGGGCGAATAATCAGCTCCATTGCAAATCCCATTTTACCGCCGGGCACGACCAGCGTGTTGTGCCGAGACATAAACGCGCCACTGATCATTTGCAGTAAGTAAGGAAAATCGACGTTCTTCATACCACGAAAGCGGATCACGACAAAGCTTTCGTCGAGTGACGGGATCCCTTTTGCATTCAGCGGGTTGGATGTGTCTACGGTCGGGACACGTTGGAAGTTAATATGCGTGCGAGAAAACTGCGGCGTAATGTAGTGCAAATAATCATCCATGGAGCGCACGATCGAGTCCGTGACGGCCTCGCGGGAATGGCCTCGGTCGCGCGTATCGCGGACAAACTTTTGAATCCACTCCAAGTTAACGATAGGCACCATGCCGATCAGTAAATCAACATGCTGGGCGACATTGACGTCACCATCCACCACCCCGCCATGCAAGCCTTCATAAAATAATACGTCGGTATTTTCAGGCAGATCTTGCCAGGGAGTGAAGGTGCCCGGCATTTGGTTATAAGGCACGGCTTCATCAAAGGTGTGTAGATAACGACGGTATTTACCTGTGCCTTGTTCGCCATATTCTTTAAAAAATTGCTCAAGGCGTGGGAAGTCGTTGGCCGTGGGGCCAAAGTAGCTAATATGACGACCTTGTTCACGGGCTTTACGGATCTCAACATCCATTTCTGGCCGCGTGAAGCGGTGAAAGCTATCGCCCTCTAACCAAGAGGCTTTGATGTTCATCATATTGAACATCTTACGAAACGCTTCGGAGGTCGTGGTTGTGCCTGCGCCGGATGAACCGGTCACAGCGATGATTGGGTGTTTAGCCGACATGACGAGCCCTGTCATTGATCAGTCTGAATTTACACCGCAGCCCACAAGGGGAGGCGGTGTTACGGTCTGAGATCGCGCTGACGACGAATATCCACTGTCTCATGCAGCTCAGAGTATACAATCACGGCGTCGCCGGATTTTAATTGTTCACGCACTTGTTCAACTTTCTCAGCAAAGCTGACTTCCTGCTCACCGTAATCTGTCCCTTCCCTCAACACAAAGTGTTCAATTAAATTGGTCAAGGTCTCGGCTGGCACAGATTGCCATGGAACCATCATACTACATCACCTTTTGCTGACATCGGGATGGCACGGACGCCATCTCCATGCTTAGGTTGTGAATTAGCTCCCATTTTACCGAATTATGCGTGTAGGTGCAGTGTGTCTATGTCGATTTAGTCACAATTTATCGTGACGATTGGGGCATCAGGTGTCGAGTTGCTCAGCTATCCACGCGGGCACTGCCTCTTCCAACCATAAACGCGGTGCACGCCAATGGCCAGTGACAAACCCAACATGTCCGCCATGGTCAGTGAGTTGATAGCGTATATTGGCCGGTAATGGCGTGGTTGGGATCACCGCATCAGTCATAAAAGGATCGTCTTTGGCATGAATGATGGTCAAAGGGGCGCGGATCGCAGGCAACACGGATAAGCCACTGCATTGCTGGTAGTAATGATGTGCGTCCTCAAACCCATGCAGTGGTGCGGTGACGGTTTGATCAAACTCGAATAAGGTCGAAATACGGGGCTGCTCGCCTGCTTGCCAGCGACCCACTTGGGCGTGTCGCGTGAGCTTATCTGACAGGGTTTGTCGCATCGAGCGAAGTAGGTACGCTTGGTAGACACGTGAGAACCCTTGCTGAATGCGTAACGAGCAGGCGGCAAGGTCTAAGGGGGGTGACACTGCGCAGCCACTGGAGACAATCGGATCGTCCGCATACTCTGCCAAATAGCGCACCAGCATGTTGCCGCCTAGCGATACGCCCACGGCATGAATAGGATGCTGAGGATAACGCATGCGTAATGTGGTCAAAAAATAGCGCGCATCCTGTGTCTCGCCTGAGTGATAAGTGCGCGGGACGCGGTTTAAGCGGCCACTGCAACTACGAAAGTGCATCACCACACCGCACCAGCCTTGGCGCTGAAAAGCAGCCAGTAATCCATTCGCGTACGGGCTATGAAAACTGCCAGCGAGGCCATGAAAAAGCACCACTATCGGTTGGCCGGGCTGAGGCGTCTGTGTCCAAGCGAGATCGACGAAATCACCATCCGGTAAATCCAGCTGTTGCCACAAAGGAGAGATCACGGGTTGCCGCCGCATCAGCCGTGGCATGATGGTTTGTAGATGAGGATTACGGGCGCTGGGAATCGGTTCAAAAGGCGTCATCAGCGTCTCCTTGATCATCTTCTTTAACCACACCGGCGCGCAGAGTGGGATAGAGCGATTTGGCCGAGGGCGAGAGTTGACGGCAATAATACGCCAACGGCGAGGGCGACTCGGTCAGCCATGTTTGTTGATTCAAGGCGTGGATGAGGTCTTGTTGTTGGAACTTCTCGAGGCTGAGCTCGAAATTCAGCATTTTTTTATATTGTCCCGCGCCAACGCGCGGTTTGATATCGCGACGTAGGTTGCGGTAGGCAATCAGCAAATGCTCAGAGCGGCTGAGCGATTGTTTAAGTTGGCTGAGGCTCTCTGGGGCAAGGCCATAGCCATGGCTTTCTAGCCAAGCCAGCAACAAGGCAAGGTTGACGTTGCCCTGATGCTGATCTTGCAATTTAAGACACGCCTGTTTGACGTCTTGCTTGCCATAGTGTTGCAAACAAAACTGCCACAGGTCGGCTGCATTCGCTTGGCCGGGAATTAGGCTTGATTGAATGCCGCCTCCATGGCTTCCAGTTCTTCCTGTCGCTCCATCCATTCTTGCTCTACCTCTTCCAGCGCTGATTTGGCATCAGCCTGGCGTTGTAATTGTTGCGCGAGTTGGGCTTTTTGGTCTGCGCCATAAATTGTTGGGTCGGCCAGTTTGGTCTCTGCATCGGCAATAATGGCAGAGAGCTGTTCGATTTTTGTGTCTAGGCTGTCAATTTTTTTACGAAGTGGCGCGGTTTTTTGGCGAAGTTCGGCCTCGCGACGCTTTTGTGCCTTACGATCGACCTGACGTTGCTGGGGGGCGGCTTTGTCATCGGCGTTTTGTTTTTTACTTTCCGCGCGGTCGGCACGCTGTTGCTCGCCAAGCCAGCGATGGTAGTCGTGTAAGTCACCGTCAAAGGGTTGCACCGCGCCGTTGTCGACAAGATAAAGATCGTCGGTGGTCGCGCGCAGCAGAAAGCGATCATGGCTTACGATCACCATCGCCCCTTCAAACGATTGTAGGGCAAGCGTCAAGGCTTGGCGCATATCTAAATCAAGGTGGTTAGTCGGTTCGTCAAGCAGCAGCAGGTTAGGCTTTTGCCACACCAATAACGCTAATACCAAGCGTGCCTTCTCGCCTCCCGAAAAGGGACCAATGGTCTCAAGCGCTTTATCACCCTGAAAGCCAAAGCGCCCTAAGAAGTCACGTAGCGTTTGCTCGGCTGTGGTGGGCGCAAGGCGATTCATATGTTGCAGTGGGGTTTCGTCAATGCGCAAGGTATCGAGTTGATGCTGCGCAAAATAGCCAATTTTTACCCCTTGGGAGTAACTGAGCTCACCAGCCATGGCTGGCAAGGTGCCAGCAAGAAGTTTGATCAGCGTAGACTTACCCGCACCATTGCGGCCTAACAAACCAATACGCGCGCCTGGGACTAGGTTGAGGCGGATATTTTCCACAATCGGTGTCTTGTCGTACCCCGCAGCGACTTTGTCCATCATCAAGATAGGATTTGGGAGCGCATCTGGGGTGAAAAAGGTAAAGCTAAATGGATTATCGTATTGCGCCGGCAACACCTTTTCCATCCGCTCCAGTGCCTTAATCCGGCTTTGCGCTTGGCGCGCCTTTGAGGCTTTATAACGAAAGCGGTCGATGTAAGATTGCATGTGGGCAATCTGCTTTTTTTGCTTTTCAAACTGCGCTTGTTGTTGCGCCAGCTTCTGCGCCCGCATCTGCTCGAAGTCGGAATAATTGCCCGTGTATTCATTCAGCTGTTGATGCTCAATATGAATAATACGGTTGACGACAGGATCCAAAAAGTCCCGGTCGTGGGAAATCAGCACCAAGGTACCGGGGTATTGCTGCAGCCATTTTTCCAGCCACATCACGGCATCTAAATCGAGGTGGTTGGTTGGCTCATCAAGCAGCAAGAGGTCAGAACGACACAGCAGTGCTTGGGCAAGGTTTAAGCGCATCCGCCAGCCGCCCGAAAATTGCGTGAGTGACCATTGCATTTGCGCCTGACTAAAGCCCAAACCATCGAGCAAACTGGCGGCGCGCGCCTCAATACTGTAGCCACCAATGGCATCCAGTTTATCGTGTAAGGTCGCCACGGCATGACCGTCATCGCGTTGTTCCGCATCCGCCAAGGCCATCTGCAGTTCACGGTATTCAGCATCGCCATCAATGACATACTCGAGCGCACTTTTTTCCAGTGCGGGCGTTTCTTGTGCCACCCATGCTACTTGCCATTGGCTAGGATAATGATAGCTGCCCGCATCTAACGTCAGCTGGTGGCGAAGCAGTGCAAACAAGCTGGATTTGCCACAGCCGTTTTTGCCGACCAATCCGACTTTGTCGCCGGGATGGATGGTGGCAGAAGTATGATCGAGCAGTGGCTTGCCACCGCGCAGTAATTGGATGTCAGAAAAGCTAATCATGATTATTCAGTGCGCTAGTGTGGTTTGGGTGCGTCGTCGTTATACCAGCTTGGTGCGGGGATTGCCAAATTTCCCCGCCAGCAGGCCTAACTGGCGCGATCTGTGTTGTGTGTTTTGTGTGTTAAGGTTAAAAACAAGCATGAAAACTGACTCTTGCCGTGATAACAAGGATGCCTATGCCCAATGACAAGGATGCACATCAAGACCCCGCGTCGGTGTTGGTGATCTTTGCCCATCCAGACCCCGATCAGTCGGTGGCGAACCGACGTCTGCTTGCCACTATCTCTTCGTTTCCGCATGTGACTGTTCACGATATTTACGCAACTTATCCCGACTTTGTGGTTGATGTGCACGATGAGCGCCGACGGGTGCAACAAGCTGATGTGATTGTTTTTCAGCACCCGCTACAAATGTATTCCTGTCCGGCGTTATTGAAAGAATGGATTGATGTGGTGCTAGGCAAAGGTTTTGCGCATGGCGAGGGAGGCGATGCGCTAGCAGGAAAAACCTGCCGTTTTGTCGTCACCACCGGAGGGGCGGCTGAGGCGTTCACCAAAAGCGGATACAACAAGTATTCGATGCAAGAGCTTCTCCAACCGTTTGAGCTGACCGCCGCCCTGTGCCGCATGACGTGGCTTCCGCCGCTAGTCTTGCACTGGGCACGCCGTGTTAGTGATGCCGATCGGGATGCGTTTGCGGAACTGTATGCCGATTGGATTCGTGATCCGCTCGTCCATGCGGGAGGTGAGCATGGAGCATAACTTGCTGTCCGCGGCCTTTATTTTTCTGTTAGCGGCGGTGATTGCCGTCCCACTCGCGCAGCGGTTAGGGATGGGCTCGGTATTAGGCTATCTGATGGCCGGCATCGTGATTGGTCCATGGGGGCTCGGACTTATCAGCGATGTGGAGTCTATTCTCCATTTTTCTGAATTCGGGGTGGTATTGCTGCTGTTTCTGATTGGCTTGGAGCTAAATCCTAAAAAACTGCTGCAGATGCGCCGGCCGATACTGGGCCTGGGCGGCAGCCAAGTGGTGGTGACCACCTTGGTGATAGGTGCCGTCGGGGTGATGTTTGGTCTGACGGAACGGCAGGGCTTTATTGTGGGCATGGCCATGGCGCTTTCCTCCACCGCCATTGCGATGAAAATTATAGAAGACCAGCGCCTTATGCGCAGTGAATCCGGTCAAGCAGGGTTTGCAATTCTGTTGTTTCAAGATATCGCGGTCATCCCCATGTTAGCGGTGATGCCCGCGCTGGCAGGAGGCAGCCTCGGCAGCTGGTTAGATGTGCTATGGATGTTTATGGGCATTGGCGCACTGTTGGTTGGTGGGCACTTCTTACTTCGGCCTCTATTCCGTTTGGTGGTTATGAGCGGGGTCAGCGAGCTGTTTAACGTGGCAGCACTGGCCTTGGTGATTGGCATTGCGCTTGCGATGCAGCAGTTGGGTCTTTCGATGGCGCTAGGTGCGTTCCTAGCAGGTGTGCTGCTTGCGGAGAGTGAGTATCGCCACGAACTCGAAACCGCCATCGACCCCTTTAAAGGGTTGCTGTTAGGGCTGTTTTTTATTGCGGTCGGGATGGCGGTGGATCTCGGTCTACTGTTGGAATATCCGCTGACCTTGCTCGGTGCGGTACTTGCACTGGTGTGCGGTAAGGCGTTACTTATCTATCTGCTCGCGCGTCTATTTGGTGTGGCACCTAAAGCGCGCAGTCAAATGGCGGTGTTGCTTAGCCAAGGCGGTGAATTTGCTTTTGTGATCTTTACGGCGGCACGTGCAGAAGGATTACTCAGCCAAGAATTGAATGCCTTTTTGCTGGTGGTGGTGAGTCTGTCGATGATGACCACCCCCTTGATGCTTACCTTGCAGCAACGCTGGTTTGAACGCACTTTTAATGAACCAGAGGAGTTACCGCCACAGACGCAATTTGATCAACATGACGCGCGCGTCATCATCGCGGGCTTTGGTCGGTTTGGTCAAGTGGTTGGTCGGTTGATGTTTGCCAACAAAATTGGTGTCACCATCTTGGAACGTGATCCCACCCAAATCAAACTATTACGCAAGTTCGGGTATGATGTGTATTACGGTGATGCGACGCAGCTTGATTTGCTACGGGCGGCAGGAGCGCAAAGCGCAGAGGCGATTGTGATTTGCACCGACTCGCCGGATGAAGTGATGGAGATTGTTGATCTTTGTCAGCGGCATTTCCCTAACTTAAAGATATTAGCGCGAGCACGAAGTCGGGTGGAGGCTTATCAGCTCATGGGCTTAGGCGTCGAAACCTTGTCGCGGGAGACATTTCTTGGCGCGCTTGATTTAGGTCGACAGACGCTAGAGTCTTTGGGAATGCACCCTTACAAAGCAAAACGTGCCGAGGTGTTGTTCCGCAAGCTAGATATGCGGGTATTGCAAGACCTCTTACCCCAGCACAATGAAGATATGGCTGCCGCTTCACGCGTGAAAGAGGCGCGTAAAGAATTGGAAGAGATCTTTGATCGGGAAATGCGTGGTGATATTGAGCGCCACCAGAGTTGGAACCGAGATGAATAGGATAGAATTGTGAAAAAGCGCTTTATTGCCGGGGCGGCGTGCCCCAAATGTCAGCGTCAAGACACCTTGCGAGTCTGGCGCGAAAACAATATTGACAAAGTGGAATGTGTCAGCTGCGATTACCATGAGAGTCGGCTTCCGGATTCGGCACAGCAGTCACAGTCTGAAACCCCGCCGGCAGAGAATGTCATTGGGATCTTTAAACCGGAGTAGGGAATCCGTTATCATCGGCAGTCCATTAACCTTCCGGTCTCGGAGCGAGCATGAAAATTGCAAATGATGTGGTGGTCAGCCTGGCCTACCAAGTAAAAAATGAAGACGGTGCGTTAGTTGATGAATCAACAGCGCAAGAACCCCTCCAGTACCTACACGGTCACCGTAACCTGATCGTTGGTCTGGAAAAGGCACTGGAAGGTCGTGAGAAAGGCGACGCGTTTGAAGTGACCGTAGGTCCTGACGATGCATACGGTGAGTATCAAGAAGCCATGGTACAACGCGTACCGGCGAACGTATTCCAAGGCGTAGACCAAGTGGAAGTCGGCATGCGCTTTATGGCGGAAACTGACCAAGGTCAGATCCCGGTTGAAGTCACCGAAGTTGACGGTGACGAAGTTGTTGTTGATGCCAACCACATGCTGGCAGGCCAAACTCTGTCATTCTCTGTGGAAGTGGTTGATCTACGTGCAGCAACCGAAGACGAAATTGCTCATGGCCATATTCACCAAGAAGGTGGCTGCGGTCACGATCACTAATCAGTGATTAGCAACGAGAAAAGGCGCCGGTTTGGCGCCTTTTTTATTTCATATCCGCCGTCTTTAGGCGTGTATCGACACCAGCGCTTGGCAATTAATAATGCGGCGGTGGGGTTTCTTCCGATTGGCTGGCGATGTTGGCCGGCGCGACGTCCTTCAGTTTGCCGACCAAATACTGAATTTGCACTGTCATACGTTCAATATCGCCTTGCTGTTGGGTGAGAGCGTCATTGAGCTGTTCTATTGTGTCTTCTTGAAACGCGACCTTGCACTCTAGATCGTCAATTTGTTGCTGTAATTTGCCAATCTCACTCATTTTTGTTTCTCACTGCATTAAGGGGTGTCGGTTAACCAAGCCTGGGCGATGCCCGCCGAGGTACCGGAAATCACACGGCCGGTTGGGTCGATAGCGACATCATACACGACCGCGCTGGGAGGGCGAGTATTGGGTTGTGCCAATGCCTCCCAACGTCCTAGATTCTCACCGGTCTGAACATCCCAAAGCTCGACCCGCTGTGAGGGGGTACCGGTGGCGAGTCGGCGGCCGTCATCGGAAAAGCGTGCACTGGCATAAATCGCTTGGCGCGCAAAGATATCCAATTGACTGACTTTTTCACCGCTGGGTAAGGCCCAGATAATCGCTTGATTGCTGCCATCCGAGACAAAGGCATACTTCCCTTCCCGTTGCAGCGCCACTTGCTTCACCCGTTGGTCATAAGGAAAGTCGTTGATAATTTGCCCGGAATTAGTGTCCCAAAAATAGGCATGATGGTCATTGCCCCCTGAGAGGACGTAAGCGCCGTTCGGGGAAATGGCGACCGCATTGACTTTATCGCGATGGGCAAGGAACTCTAAGCGTCTTCCTGTGCCTAAGTCGATGAATAGCGCTTTGCCGTCCGACATCGCGAGGACCACTTTTTGGCCGTTGTTGCTGATAGCCGCATCACGGATAATGCCTTCAGAGACCGACCACAAACCCTCGGCTTGGCTCCAGGCAAGATCCCAGACAGCAAAATTTCGCGCGGTCGCGGTGATGGCATAGCGTTTATTGTCGGAGATATGGCTGACCACCACAGGGTTTGCATTGGGATCTTGGGGCCCAAGATCCGCCAGCTTTTGGTTGGTGACCAGATCCCACAGCACAATGTCGGTTTCTTCGGAGGCGAGCAGCGCAAATCGCCCGTCTCTACTCAGGCTAAAGCTGGTGGCGCCTTCAGGATGGATTGACCAACGCTGSGCTTCTTTGCCAGACTGCCAACAGCCAGTTAGCGTGATGGCGATGAGAAAAATGCAAACAATGTGGCGAATTTTGGGCATGATGCTTGAGTTCCGAAACGTGCAGCCATATAACCACGAGTATATTGATAGAATCAGGCTTTCGCATTGTTGATGCGTCAGTGACAACCATACGAGGATTTATCCTTACCATCAACGGAGTACCCAATGAAATCAGTAATGAAGATGTCGCTACTCGCGGCAACCGTTGCCCTTGCCGTCGGCTGCCAACAAGACGACGCTAACGTCGAGCAGACGAACCAAGCCGCTGAGCAGGCGCAAGCGGAAGCGTCGTTTGCTAATGATGACGACAAGGCAGCCTACGCGATTGGTGCGTCTTTAGCGCAATACCTCAACGCCAATCTAGAGCAACAAGCCGACATTGGTTTGGATTTAGATAAAGAGTTGGTATTGCAAGGGGTGCAGGACGTCTTTAATGGCGAATCCAAGCTGACCGACGAGCAAGCGCAAGCGGCACTGCAGTCACTCGATCAACGCGTGACTGAGCTGGCCCAGCAACAAGCCAAAGAGAAAGCAGAAGCTGCGCTGGCTGACGGTGAAAAGTATCGCACTGAATTTGCGAGCCAAGAGGGCGTGAAAGAAACCGAATCTGGCTTGTTATACAAAGTGGATAGCTTAGGTGACGGTAAAAAACCCGCGGCGGAAGACACTGTGGTGGTGCACTATAAAGGCACCCTGACAGATGGTACCCAATTTGATAGCTCTTACGATCGTGGCGAGCCAGCAACCTTCCCGCTTAATCGTGTGATCCCAGGTTGGACCGAAGGGGTGCAGCTGATGCCAGTTGGATCTAAATTTACCTTCGTGATCCCGCCAGAGCTGGCTTACGGTGACCAAGATACGGCGTCCATTCCTGCGAACTCAACGCTTGTGTTTGATGTTGAGCTACTGGAAATCAAAGACGATGCCAACAAAGAGAAGGCGAGTGAAGGGTAAACCTGACGCTTGTTTTCGCGCCAAAATGCCTCGGCTTTGCCGGGGCTTTTGCTTTTTTAGGGCCGGATTCTGTTAAACTTGGCTGAGATAAACACAGATTCACTGTCGAATAAGGATAGGCGTACGTGGTACCGACAGAGCATTTTGGCGCAGAAATCATGACAGAAAGCGAGCTCATTGAGCCGAATCCATTTACTGCGCAAGACAGTGTGATTTTACACTCTTATGCCGCGGTCGTAGACGGCTTGGCTGCGCTAATTGGCGAGCATTGTGAAATCGTACTGCACTCGCTAGAAGACTTGAACAAGTCAGCAATCAAAATTGCCAATGGTGAAAACACCGGTCGCCAAGTGGGGTCTCCCATCACGGATTTGGCCTTACGGATGTTGCGGGACATTGAGGGGTCTGAGCGTAATTTTTCTCACGCCTACTTTACGCGCGCGAAAAGTGGCACCTTAATGAAATCGATCACGGTTGCCATCCGCAATGGTGAAAGCCGCATTATCGGGCTGTTATGTATCAATATAAACTTAGATGCCCCTTTCTCTCAGGTGCTGCAAGCGTTTATGCCTGATGATCAAGCCAAGCAAGCCGCGTCATCGGTTAACTTTGCCAGTGATGTAGAAGAGCTGGTGGACCAAACCGTTGAGCGTACCATTGAAGAAGTCAACGCGGATAAAAGTGTGTCTAATAACACCAAAAACCGCCAAATTGTGATGGCGCTTTATGATAAAGGGATCTTTGATATCAAAGATGCTATTCATCGTGTCGCTGATAGGCTCAACATATCGAAGCACACTGTGTATCTTTACGTGCGCCAACGCAAAACGGGAGATGGGGAAAAATGAGCCTCAATTATGTACTCGTGGTCTCAGAGCCGGCTTATGGGACGCAACTTGCGCGTACGGCCTATCAATTTGCGTGTGCGGCCATTGCCAAAGGGCACAGTGTCAGCAAAGTGTTTTTCTACCAAGATGGTGTATTAAACGGGGCTGCGACAACGGTGCCTGCGAATGACGAATTTGACTTGGTTAATGCATGGCAGACTTTAGCCAATGAACATCAGGTTCAACTCGAAACCTGTGTGGCTGCCGCATTACGCCGCGGTATTGTGAGCGAGCAAGAAGCGATGCAGCATGGCTTGTCACAAGCGAACCTAGCTGATGGGTATCAACAAGCCGGTCTCGGAGCCTTAGCAGAAGCTTTGTTGACTGCCGATCGTGTACTGCAATTTTAAGAGGACGTATGCAACTCGGGTTTGTTTTTTCAACGGCACCGCATGGTTCAGCGAGCGGACGTGAGGGGTTAGATGCGCTGTTAGCGACATCCGCTTTTTGCGAAACGATTAGCGTGTTCTTCATTGGCGATGGGGTGATGCAATTGATTGATGGGCAGCGCCCAAGCACAGTGCTGAGTCGCGATTATATTGCCAGCTTTAAAATGCTACCGCTGTGTGATGTAGAAGATATCTATATTTGCCAAGCGTCACTGATGGCGAGAGGCATGGGTGATGCGGCGCGCGTGTTGACGGGCGAAGTGCTGGAACGTGAGCATATTCAGGCAAAGCTCGCTCGCTGCGATCGCATCCTGCATTTTTAAGAGAGTCAGATGCTACATATTATCAAATCGTCCCCTTATGCAACGCATGCGCTGTCGCACTGTTTGGCGTATGCCACTCCTGACAGTGTCATTGTCTTGATCAATGATGCTGTCCTCGGCGCACTGGCCAATAGCCCTCTGGGTGCGGCGCTTTTTACAGATAACCGTTCGGTTTATGTGCTAGAAGAAGATGTGATGGCCCGCGGGGTGCAAGCCCATCTACATCCGCAAGTTAAACAGATTGATATGCAAGGCTTGGTTCAACTCACCGAGGATCACGTCACGCAAATGACATGGTGATCGACTAGGCTATCGAAGGATAAAAATGCCTTCCTTGCTATCGGTGAAAAAACAGACGATGCAAAGATCTCTGTATAAATCTTGACACCCTATAAGTCGGCGCCTAAAATTTCGCGTCCCCGTTTTATTGGGGATAGATTTTTCACACTTATACGTTAAGTAATATCAGGAGCTATTTAATGGCAACTATTAACCAGCTGGTACGCAAACCACGCCTGAAGCAAGTTGCGAAAAGCAACGTGCCTGCGCTGGAAGCGTGTCCGCAAAAACGTGGTGTTTGTACTCGTGTTTACACCACTACGCCAAAAAAACCAAACTCAGCACTGCGTAAAGTATGCCGTGTGCGTTTGACTAACGGTTACGAAGTAACCTCATACATCGGTGGTGAAGGCCACAACCTGCAAGAGCACAGTGTTGTGCTTATCCGCGGCGGTCGTGTAAAAGACTTGCCGGGTGTGCGTTACCACACTGTTCGTGGCGCACTTGACTGTGCAGGCGTTAACGGCCGTAAACAAGGTCGTTCTAAGTACGGTGTGAAGCGTCCTAAGTCTTAATGGATTCCGTTAAGTAAGGCCAAACACTCAAACAATTGAATTTTGAAAAAACTGAAAAGTTTTGGATAAAACCTGAAGAAGACAACGGAGATAATCCATGCCACGTCGTCGCGTAATTGGTCAGCGTAAAATTCTTCCAGATCCTAAGTTCGGATCAGAATTGCTGGCAAAATTTGTGAACATCCTGATGGTTGACGGTAAGAAGTCAACTGCTGAAAAAATCGTTTACGGTGCACTAGACATCATGGCTGAGCGTTCTGGTAAAGAGCACTTGGCTGTATTCGAACAAGCTCTTGAAAACGTACGCCCAGCGGTCGAGGTTAAATCTCGCCGTGTAGGTGGTTCAACTTACCAAGTACCAGTAGAAGTGCGTCCTGTGCGTCGTAACGCGCTGGCTATGCGTTGGTTGGTTGAAGCTGCTCGTAAGCGTGGTGAAAAATCTATGGCTCAGCGCCTGGCCAACGAGATGCTTGATGCGTCTGAAAACAAAGGTACTGCTGTTAAGAAACGTGAAGACGTTCACCGTATGGCAGACGCGAACAAAGCGTTCGCACATTACCGCTGGTAATGCCTTCATGGCGCGTCACTTCGGTGGCGCGCCGAACCCATTTTCTAAGGTTAACCTTAGTAAGAGGATACTATTGTGGCTCGTAAAACCCCTATCGAGCGCTACCGTAACATCGGTATTTGTGCTCACGTAGACGCCGGTAAAACCACGACTACCGAGCGGATCCTGTTCTACACAGGTCTGTCACACAAAATCGGTGAGGTTCATGACGGCGCAGCAACCATGGACTGGATGTCGCAGGAGCAAGAGCGCGGCATTACTATCACCTCTGCAGCAACTACCACTTTCTGGGCAGGTTCTGATCAACAATTTGAACAGCACCGTGTCAACATCATCGATACTCCAGGACACGTTGACTTCACTATCGAAGTAGAGCGTTCACTGCGTGTTCTTGATGGTGCGGTTGTTGTTTTCTGTGGTTCTTCTGGTGTTGAGCCTCAGTCTGAAACCGTATGGCGTCAGGCTGACAAATACGAAGTTCCACGCATGGTTTTCGTCAACAAGATGGACCGTGCGGGCGCAGACTTCCTACGCGTTGTTGATCAAATCAAAAACCGCCTTGGCGCGACCCCTGTGCCAATTCACTTGAACATTGGCGCAGAAGACCAGTTCAAGGGCGTTATTGACCTGATCAAAATGAAAGCGATCAACTGGAACGAAGAAGACATGGGTATGACTTATACCTATGAAGAGATTCCAGCTGAGCTTCAAGAGCAAGCAGAAGAGTGGCACAACTTCTTGGTTGAGTCTGCTGCAGAAGCGTCTGAAGAGCTGATGGACAAGTACCTTGAAGAAGGTGAGTTGTCTGAAGAAGAAATCAAGAAGGCGCTGCGTCAGCGTACTCTAGATAACGAAATCGTACTGGCAACCTGTGGTTCTGCATTTAAGAACAAAGGTGTTCAGGCAGTACTGGATGCGGTTATCGAATACTTGCCTTCACCAATCGACGTTAAGTCAATCAAAGGTGAAGACGAAGCTGGTAACCCAATTGAGCGTCACGCAGACGACAAAGAACCGTTCTCAGCGTTGGCATTCAAAATTGCAACTGACCCATTCGTAGGTACGCTGACCTTTATGCGTGTTTACTCGGGCGTTGTTAACTCAGGCGACACTGTTTACAACTCTGTTAAGCAGAAGCGTGAGCGTCTAGGCCGTATCGTACAGATGCACTCGAACAAGCGTGAAGAAATCAAAGAAATTCGCGCCGGTGACATTGCAGCTGCAATCGGTCTAAAAGACGTGACTACTGGTGATACTCTGTGTGCGATGGATTCAAAAGTAATCCTAGAGCGTATGGAATTCCCTGATCCAGTTATTCAGATCGCGGTTGAGCCTAAGTCTAAAGCAGACCAAGAGAAAATGGGTATCGCACTAGGTAAACTAGCAGCAGAAGATCCATCTTTCCGCGTTGAGTCTGACGAAGAGTCTGGCCAGACCCTGATCTCTGGTATGGGTGAGCTTCACCTAGACATCATCGTTGACCGTATGCGTCGTGAGTTTAACGTTGAATGTAACGTTGGTAAGCCTCAGGTAGCGTACCGTGAAACTATCCGTGGTAGCACGGAAGTTGAAGGCAAGTTCGTTAAGCAATCAGGTGGTCGTGGTCAGTTTGGTCACGTATGGCTGAAGCTTGAGCCATCTGAGCCAAACGAAGGCTTTGTCTTTGTTGACGAAATCGTTGGTGGTGTAGTTCCACGTGAATACATCGGCGCGGTAGCGAAAGGCGTTGAAGAGCAAATGGCAAACGGTGTACTTGCCGGTTACCCTGTGCTTGACGTTAAAGCAACCCTGTACGATGGTTCTTACCACGATGTTGACTCCAACGAAATGGCGTTTAAGATCGCTGCATCAATGGCATTCAAGAAAGGTGCACTGCAAGCGCAACCTGTTATGCTTGAGCCAATGATGAAAGTAGAAGTAACTACGCCAGAAGAGTGGATGGGTGACGTTGTTGGTGACTTGAACCGTCGCCGTGGCCTGATTGGCGGTATGGACGAGGGCCCAGCGGGTCTGAAGATCGTACGTGCTCAGGTACCACTGTCTGAAATGTTCGGTTACGCCACTGACCTGCGTAGTGCAACTCAGGGTCGTGCTTCATACTCAATGGAATTCAGCGAGTATGGCGAAGTGCCTAAGAACATTGCCGACGCCCTGATTGCAGAGCGTAGCTAATTTTTATTAGTCTCGATGCCGGCGTGTTGTCGGCATCCAATACTGACTTCTGAGCTAGTTAGGTGTTGATACCTTTAGCTCACAACTAGGAAGGAAGACGATCGTGTCTAAAGAAAAATTTGAACGTACGAAACCGCACGTTAACGTTGGTACTATCGGCCACGTTGACCACGGTAAAACTACTCTGACTGCCGCTATCTGTACTGTACTTGCAAAAGTACACGGTGGTGCAGCGCGTGACTTCGCATCAATCGATAACGCACCAGAAGAGCGTGAGGTGGTATCACCATCGCGACTTCGCNTGTCCTAAAGAAAAATTTGAACGTACGAAACCGCACGTTAACGTTGGTACTATCGGCCACGTTGACCACGGTAAAACTACTCTGACTGCCGCTATCTGTACTGTACTTGCAAAAGTACACGGTGGTGCAGCGCGTGACTTCGCATCAATCGATAACGCACCAGAAGAGCGTGAGCGTGGTATCACCATCGCGACTTCGCACGTAGAATACGATACGCCAACTCGCCACTACGCGCACGTTGACTGCCCAGGGCACGCCGACTACGTGAAAAACATGATCACCGGTGCAGCGCAAATGGACGGTGGTATCCTAGTAGTAGCAGCGACTGATGGCCCAATGCCACAGACTCGTGAGCACATCCTGCTAGGCCGTCAGGTAGGCATCCCATACATCATCGTATTCATGAACAAATGTGACATGGTTGATGATGAAGAGCTGCTTGAGCTAGTTGAAATGGAAGTACGTGAGCTGCTTTCAGAGTATGACTTCCCAGGTGACGACTGCCCAGTAATCCAAGGTTCAGCACTAGGTGCTCTGAACGGTGAAGAGCAGTGGGAACAGAAGATTGTTGAGCTAGCGGAAGCACTGGAYTCTTACATCCCAGAGCCAGAGCGTGCGATCGACAAGCCGTTCATCCTGCCAATCGAAGACGTATTCTCAATCCAAGGCCGTGGTACTGTAGTAACTGGTCGTGTTGAGCAAGGCATCATCACCGTTGGTGACGAAGTAGAAATCGTTGGCATGAAAGACACCACCAAGACCACTTGTACTGGTGTTGAAATGTTCCGTAAGCTTCTAGACGAAGGCCGTGCTGGTGAGAACGTTGGTGTTCTTCTGCGTGGTACTAAGCGTGACGAAGTTGAGCGTGGTCAAGTACTGGCGAAGCCTGGTTCAATCACCCCGCACACTAAGTTCGAGTCAGAAGTATACGTACTGTCTAAAGACGAAGGCGGCCGTCATACTCCGTTCTTCAAAGGCTACCGTCCACAGTTCTACTTCCGTACAACTGACGTGACCGGTACTATCG
>NZ_MUFO01000020.1:0-60102 GCF_001995345.1 Salinivibrio sp. IB872
GCCTTGTACACACCGCCCGTCACACCATGGGAGTGGGCTGCACCAGAAGTAGATAGCTTAACCTTCGGGAGGGCGTTTACCACGGTGTGGTTCATGACTGGGGTGAAGTCGTAACAAGGTAGCCCTAGGGGAACCTGGGGCTGGATCACCTCCTTACTGACGCTATTCTTGCGAGTGTTCACACAGATTGCACGGTCAAAATTAAAGAGAGCATCATTGCTTATGATGGGTCTGTAGCTCAGGTGGTTAGAGCGCACCCCTGATAAGGGTGAGGTCGGTGGTTCAAGTCCACTCAGACCCACCAACACATCCCCAAATGTGTTGGTCAAAGCAATATCAATGTGGGGCTATAGCTCAGCTGGGAGAGCGCCTGCTTTGCACGCAGGAGGTCAGCAGTTCGATCCTGCTTAGCTCCACCACTCTTTAAAGGTTTTTCCTTAAGAATCTTTAAAAAGTGGCTTGCCTGATGGCAAACCCATGCTCTTTAACAATCTGGAAAGCTGACAAGTCATTCTTNGCCTTGTACACACCGCCCGTCACACCATGGGAGTGGGCTGCACCAGAAGTAGATAGCTTAACCTTCGGGAGGGCGTTTACCACGGTGTGGTTCATGACTGGGGTGAAGTCGTAACAAGGTAGCCCTAGGGGAACCTGGGGCTGGATCACCTCCTTACTGACGCTATTCTTGCGAGTGTTCACACAGATTGCACGGTCATATTGGAAAGCGCTAACTAATGGCAAGCCATTGGTTAACGCTTTTAGCGTTACTCTGAAAAGAGATGCTCTTTAACAATCTGGAAAGCTGACAAGTCATTCTTTAAAGAATGACAGTAAAGTTCTCAATCAGTGACAGAAATGTCACTCACACAATCAAGTGTGCTTGGGCTTTGTCTTAGTGATAAGCAAAGTCTCTATTTTGAGTCCGGCAAAAACAAAACCTTAGTTGTTTTACATGCAAGACCTTTTGGGGTTGTATGGTTAAGTGACTAAGCGTAGACGGTGGATGCCTTGGCAGTCAGAGGCGATGAAGGACGTATTAACTTGCGATAAGCCCAGATAAGGCAGTAAAAGCCATTTGAGTCTGGGATTTCCGAATGGGGAAACCCACCTGCATAAGCAGGTATCTTARCGTGAATACATAGCGCTAAGAGGCGAACTCGGGGAACTGAAACATCTAAGTACCCGNTAAGCGTAGACGGTGGATGCCTTGGCAGTCAGAGGCGATGAAGGACGTATTAACTTGCGATAAGCCCAGATAAGGCAGTAAAAGCCATTTGAGTCTGGGATTTCCGAATGGGGAAACCCACCTGCATAAGCAGGTATCTTARCGTGAATACATAGCGCTAAGAGGCGAACTCGGGGAACTGAAACATCTAAGTACCCGAAGGAAAAGAAATCAATTGAGATTCCGGCAGTAGCGGCGAGCGAACCCGGAGCAGCCCTTAAGCGGCTTAGGCGTTAGGTGAACAGGTTGGAAAACCTGGCAATAAAGGGTGATAGCCCCGTAACCGACAGCGCCTTAGTCGTGAAAWYGAGTAGGACGGGACACGTGATATCTTGTCTGAACATGGGGGGACCATCCTCCAAGGCTAAATACTCCTGACTGACCGATAGTGAACCAGTACCGTGAGGGAAAGGCGAAAAGAACCCCTGTGAGGGGAGTGAAATAGAACCTGAAACCGTCTACGTACAAGCAGTGGGAGCCTCCATGTGGGGTGACCGCGTACCTTTNGAGTAGGACGGGACACGTGATATCTTGTCTGAACATGGGGGGACCATCCTCCAAGGCTAAATACTCCTGACTGACCGATAGTGAACCAGTACCGTGAGGGAAAGGCGAAAAGAACCCCTGTGAGGGGAGTGAAATAGAACCTGAAACCGTCTACGTACAAGCAGTGGGAGCCTCCWWGTGGGGTGACCGCGTACCTTTTGTATAATGGGTCAGCGACTTAATGTTAGTAGCAAGGTTAACCGCATAGGGGAGCCGTAGGGAAACCGAGTCTTAACTGGGCGTRYAGTTGCTAGCATTAGACCCGAAACCGAGTGATCTAGCCATGGGCAGGTTGAAGGTTGAGTAACATCAACTGGAGGACCGAACTCACTAACGTTGAAAAGTTAGGAGATGACCTGTGGCTAGGGGTGAAAGGCCAATCAAACTCGGAGATAGCTGGTTCTCCCCGAAAGCTATTTAGGTAGCGCCTCGGACGAATACTACTGGGGGTAGAGCACTGTTAAGGCTAGGGGGTCATCCCGACTTACCAACCCTTTGCAAACTCCGAATACCAGTAAGTACTATCCGGGAGACACACGGCGGGTGCTAACGTCCGTCGTGGAGAGGGAAACAACCCAGACCGCCAGCTAAGGTCCCAAAGTTATCGCTAAGTGGGAAACGATGTGGGAAGGCTCAGACAGCCAGGATGTTGGCTTAGAAGCAGCCATCATTTAAAGAAAGCGTAATAGCTCACTGGTCGAGTCGGCCTGCGCGGAAGATGTAACGGGGCTAAGCGATACACCGAAGCTGCGGCAATGTCCTTATGGATATTGGGTAGGGGAGCGTTGTGTAAGCYGTTGAAGGTGTGCTGAGAGGCATGCTGGAGGTATCACAAGTGCGAATGCTGACATGAGTAACGATAAAGGGGGTGAAAAACCTCCTCGCCGGAAGACCAAGGGTTCCTGTCCAACGTTAATCGGGGCAGGGTAAGTCGGCCCCTAAGGCGAGGCCGAAAGGCGTAGTCGATGGGAAACGGGTTAATATTCCCGTACTGCTGCTTACTGCGATGGGGGGACGGAGAAGGCTAGGTGGGCCTGGCGATGGTWGTCCAGGTTCAAGTGCGTAGGCTGATTTCTTAGGCAAATCCGGGAAATYAAGGCCGAGACACGATGTCGAGCCACCAAGGTGGTGAAGTCATTGATGCCATGCTTCCGGGAAAAGCCTCTAAGCTTCAGGTAAGTAGCAACCGTACTCCAAACCGACACAGGTGGTCGGGTAGAGAATACCAAGGCGCTTGAGAGAACTCGGGTGAAGGAACTAGGCAAAATGGTACCGTAACTTCGGGAGAAGGTACGCTGCCCGCGGTGAAGTCCCTTGCGGATGGAGCTATGGGCAGTCGCAGATACCAGGTGGCTGCAACTGTTTATTAAAAACACAGCACTGTGCAAAATCGAAAGATGACGTATACGGTGTGACGCCTGCCCGGTGCCGGAAGGTTAATTGATGTGGTTATCGCAAGAGAAGCCATTGATCGAAGCCCCGGTAAACGGCGGCCGTAACTATAACGGTCCTAAGGTAGCGAAATTCCTTGTCGGGTAAGTTCCGACCTGCACGAATGGCGTAATGATGGCCACGCTGTCTCCACCCGAGACTCAGTGAAATTGAAATCGCAGTGAAGATGCTGTGTACCCGCGGCTAGACGGAAAGACCCCGTGAACCTTTACTACAGCTTGGCACTGAACATTGAGCCTACATGTGTAGGATAGGTGGGAGGCTTTGAAGCGGCGACGCCAGTTGCTGTGGAGCCATCCTTGAAATACCACCCTTGTATGTTTGATGTTCTAACTTAGCCCCGTTATCCGGGGTGAGGACAGTGCCTGGTGGGTAGTTTGACTGGGGCGGTCTCCTCCCAAAGAGTAACGGAGGAGCACGAAGGTGGGCTAATCACGGTCGGACATCGTGAGGTTAGTGCAATGGCATAAGCCCGCTTAACTGCGAGAGTGACGGCTCGAGCAGGTACGAAAGTAGGTCATAGTGATCCGGTGGTTCTGAATGGAAGGGCCATCGCTCAACGGATAAAAGGTACTCCGGGGATAACAGGCTGATACCGCCCAAGAGTTCATATCGACGGCGGTGTTTGGCACCTCGATGTCGGCTCATCACATCCTGGGGCTGAAGTCGGTCCCAAGGGTATGGCTGTTCGCCATTTAAAGTGGTACGCGAGCTGGGTTTAGAACGTCGTGAGACAGTTCGGTCCCTATCTGCCGTGGGCGTTGGATGATTGAGGGGAGCTGCTCCTAGTACGAGAGGACCGGAGTGGACGAACCGCTGGTGTTCGGGTTGTGTCGCCAGACGCATTGCCCGGTAGCTAAGTTCGGCACAGATAAGCGCTGAAAGCATCTAAGCGCGAAGCTGGCCCCGAGATGAGTCATCCCTAGAGCTTCGAGCTCTCTAAAGGGTTGTCGTAGACKACGACGTTGATAGGCAGGGTGTGTAAGCGCTGTGAGGCGTTGAGCTAACCTGTACTAATTGCCCGTGAGGCTTAACCATACAACACCCAAGAGGTTTTGGGTTGGACTTGAAATAAGCCAGTTGATTGTGGCGAGAACGAACAGCTTTCTAGATTTAGGAACGAATTTATCAAATACATCCTTGTATTTGACCCTGACGGGCCGCACTGAAGTGCGTTAAATTTTTTTCCAGACAAAATTTTGCTTGGCGACCATAGCGCTTTGGACCCACCTGAYTCCATGCCGAACTCAGTAGTGAAACGAAGCAGCGCCGATGGTAGTGTGGGGTCTCCCCATGTGAGAGTAGGACATCGCCAGGCTTTGAATACAATTGATTAAAGCAAAGAGATATAAGCCTTTAATCATACAGAATTGGTGCGGAGTGGTAGTTCAGNGCGCCGATGGTAGTGTGGGGTCTCCCCATGTGAGAGTAGGACATCGCCAGGCTTTGAATACAATTGATTAAAGCAAAGAGATATAAGCCTTTAATCATACAGAATTGGTGCGGAGTGGTAGTTCAGTTGGTTAGAATACCGGCCTGTCACGCCGGGGGTCGCGGGTTCGAGTCCCGTCCACTCCGCCACTACTTAGAAACCCTAGCTGAAAAGCTGGGGTTTTTTGTTATTGGGTCGTTGGGGCGATTTGCTTTATAAATAAGCGATCAAACGTCTGAAGCGTAATTGGTGGTGGTAATTTGTAGCGGGATCGCTACAATAGGCACCTATCTACAGGGGTATAGCTCCAATTGGCAGAGCAGCGGATTCCAAATCCGCGTGTTGGGGGTTCGAATCCCTCTACCCCTGCCAAACATCAAAGCATCGACATCGTCGGTGCTTTTTTGTATGTGAATCATCAAGCTTCTCGTAATCCGATAAGAGATAGCTGAGAACATGCAAACGACAAAAAAGGCGTGTTGGGGGCTGGGTCGCCAGCCCGGTCGAATCCCTCTACCCCTGCCAAATACCAAAGCATCGACATCGTCNCCGTCCACTCCGCCACTACTTAGAAACCCTAGCTGAAAAGCTGGGGTTTTTTGCGTTTAAGCTCCCCTGAGCCTGACGTCTTGGTCGCGGCACTTGCAGTGCGCGTTGACTCCCGTCCACTCCGCCACTACTTAGAAACCCTAGCTGAAAAGCTGGGGTTTTTTGCGTTTAAGCTCCCCTGAGCCTGACGTCTTGGTCGCGGCACTTGCAGTGCGCGTTGACTCCCGTCCACTCCGCCACTACTTATAAACCCTAGCTGAAATGCTGGGGTTTTTGCGTTTAAGGCGTCCCTAATTCAAGAGCTTATTCATGTTAGAGAATTGCACGGCGTGGAGTGTTTCGCTCGCCTTTCACTATACGTTTTTACTAACGCATGCTTAGTCGCGGCTTGATGAATGCATAAACTGCGATATGTGCGAGCCTGAGTGTCTCAATGCAACTTCATTACTCTAGACTGTCGTGCATTACTGCTACGCGCTTAGCAATAGTTCACTGTTGTAGGTTGATATAGACATAAAAAAAGCGCCTTGCGGCGCTTTTAATGGTTTAGGCCATCCCTTGAATGACCACAAACTTTTCTAGGAGTTGCTCCTCGGTCTCGACATTATCAGGGTCGGTGATAATGCATTTGGAGATCGGGCAGACTGACTGGCACGTCGGCTTTTCGTAGTGACCTTTACACTCGGTGCATAAATCTGGCTCGATCTCAAAGATCTCTGAACCCATCGAGATAGCCCCGTTGGGACACTCGGGTTCACACATATCGCAGTTTATGCATTTATCCGTGATGAGTAATGCCATACTACTTTCCTGATGGATTACGCGTATCTTGACCTGATTGTAGGTTACGCATCAGTAGTGCGTATTCCAAGTCCATATCTTCTGGCACAGGAATAAACACAAAGTGACCATTACCTTTGGCATCGTCGATAGACTCTGATTTGCGGTTTTCCATGACTTCAAGAGTGAAGTGGACGTTGCCTTTCGGCGTCATGAGCTCAAGGCTATCACCTAAAACAAACTTGTTCTTCACGGCAACTTCCGCTAAATCGCCACGGCGCTTACCGGTAAACTCACCAACAAATTGCTGTTGGTCAGAGACTGAATAGCCGTAATCATAGTTTTGGTAGCTGTCGTGTGTATGGCGACGTAAGAAGCCTTCGGTATAACCGCGGTGCGCGAGGTTTTCCAGTGTGCTCATGAGGCTTTCATCGAAAGGCTTACCGGCCACGGCATCATCAATCGCCTGACGATAAACTTGGGCTGTTCGAGCACAGTAGTAGAAGGACTTCGTCCGACCTTCGATTTTCAGCGAGTGAACGCCCATTTGGGTCAAGCGTTCAACGTGCTGAATGGCACGGAGGTCTTTTGRGTTCATAATGTAAGTGCCGTGCTCATCTTCATAAGCGGCCATTAATTCACCGGGGCGACGGCCTTCTTCAAGCAAAACCACATCGTCGACAGGCTGACCTTCACCCAATGTTGGCGTGACTTCTTGTACTTGTACCACTTGGCCGGCATCGTCTTCTTTGGCTTCGTGAACCTTATAGTCCCAGCGGCACGCATTGGTACAGGTACCTTGGTTAGGGTCGCGCTTGTTGATGTAGCCGGAGAGCAGACAACGACCCGAGTAAGCCATGCACAGTGCGCCGTGCACAAACACTTCAAGCTCCATCTCTGGGCATTGTTTGCGGATCTCTTCGATCTCTTCAAGCGACAGCTCACGTGAAAGGATTACGCGCTCAACGCCTTGCGAATACCAGAACTTCACTGTCGCCCAGTTCACCGCGTTGGCTTGTACTGACAAGTGAATTGCCATATCGGGGAAATGCTCTCGCACCATCATGATAAGGCCCGGATCTGACATGATCAGCGCATCAGGACCCATATCGATGATAGGTTGTAAATCGCGGATAAAGGTTTTCAGCTTGGCATTGTGCGGCTGAATGTTACAGACCACATAGAACTTTTTGCCCTGAGCGTGGGCTTCATCGATCCCGATTTTCAAGTTCTCGTGGTTAAATTCGTTATTACGCACACGTAAGCTGTAACGCGGTTGTCCGGCGTAAACGGCATCAGCCCCATAGGCGAATGCGTAGCGCATGTTTTTAAGGCTACCGGCGGGTGAGAGTAGTTCTGGAGTAAACATAATTCCTAGCTAAAGTCTGAGTGTAAGTCAGGCACCTTCATAGTGAAGGTGAGTGTGGGCGCTATTTTACTGTGACAGTGCCCACACTACCAGCAGGAATTACCTAGTCTTTGTGTGGATTAAGCCTGTTGCATCAGTATGCAAAGGCTCACTCGGGCGACTAGTCGGTTTGTAAACCGCCGAGGGTCGTGAATAATCCATCAAGTAATACATCGAGCTCACCGCACATCAACGACAAGTCAGCATCCAGTCGGGCTGCGATATCTTCGCGGTCGATATCCGCGTTTTGATCGCGTAACTCTTCTGAAAACTTCAGGCGTTTAAGGCTGAGATCATCGCCCAACACAAAATGGATTTGTTCTTGCCAGTCCATGGCGAGTTTGGTGACTTGTTTGTCGGCATCGAGGTGAGCGTGAATTTCTTCACTGGTGAGATCTTGCTGTTTGCATTTAATCACCCCACCTTCTTCAAGCAGTGCTTTGAGTTCAGCCTCATCACCAAGGTGGAAGCCCTGAGGCGCGCTGCTTTGTTTAACCCATTCTGTCATGGCGTGTTCCACCGGTGTTTGGGTTTCGACGGGCACAACCGGTAAGCTACCGATGGATTTACGGAGTAAGGCAAGTAGCTCTTCGGCTTTTTTAATACTGGCCGCATCGACCAGAACCAGCCCTTTTGCCGGCATGAGAAGGGCGCACATCTGGCTTTGGCGGGTAAAAGCGCGCGGGAGCAACTCCATGACAACATCATCTTTTAGGCTGTCTTTCTCACGTTTTTTCAAACGTTGGCCTTGGGCTTGCTCCATGGCATCAACTTTTTCTTCTAGCGCATCTTTGATCACCGAGGCAGGGAGCAGCTTTTCTTCTTTGCGTGCCCGGATCAAAATATTGCCACCGCTGACATGGGTCAGCATGTCGCCGTGCTTACCCAATGCTTTATCCCAGCCGAACTTCTGCATGTCCTGGCTGCCGCAAGGGGTAAAGTCGAACTCTTTGAGTTGGCTTTCGAGCTGTTCGGGATCGAGAGGAATGTCACGGGTGAGGCGGTAGACGAGTAAGTTCTTAAACCAAATCATGGCGAGGCTTTATCCATCCAGTTGTGAGAAAGCCAACATGGTATTGCATTCATCCTCGAATGTCGCTGCAATTAGCGTAGAATTTTACCCGGCTCGCGACATTGGCGAGTGTCCATGAGCTCGTCTTTTTTCAACCAACGGATAACCCCAGCAGTGTTAAAAATCATTCATACCTCAGATTGGCACCTTGGCCACCAATTGCATGGCTATGATCGTCAGCAAGAGCACCAAGCGTTTCTTGATTGGCTACAGCAGCAATTGATAGATGAAGAAGCGGATGCCTTGTTGGTTGCCGGAGACATCTTCGATAGTGCCAATCCGCCTGCCAGCGCTTGGCGTATGCTATACCGCTTCTTAGCGGATGTGGCTAAGGCATTGCCCCAACTGAATGTGATTATTACCGGTGGGAACCATGACTCACCTAGCAAACTCGATGCGCCACACGAGCTACTCAAAGCCTTTGATTTACACTTAATTGGTGCTATCTCACGGCACAGCGATGGTAGTTTAGATACTGAGCGTATGATGGTGCCGGTGACGGACAAACAGGGGCAAACCGCCGCTTGGGTGATGGCTGTGCCTTTTTTACGTAGCAGTGATTTACGCACGGAAGGATTGGGGGAAGACGATGATCGTCTCATCGAAGGGGTGCGACAGATTTATCAGCAAACTGAACAAGCGGCGCGCGCCAAATGCACGGGGAGCCAAGCGCTGATTGCGATGGGGCATGTTTATATGGCGAGTGGGCAGCTATCAGAAATGTCTGAGCGACGCATTCTCGGGGGCAACCAGCATGCGCTGCCGGCTGATATTTTTGCCAAGGATGTTGCCTATGTGGCACTTGGACATTTGCACCTTGCCCAGCGAGTCGCGAAGCAAGAGCGAATTCGCTATTGTGGTTCGCCGATCCCACTGTCTCTGTCAGAGCGACACTATCGCCATCAAGTGCTCGCTGTCACGTTAGAGGGGGCGCAGCTTGCCGATATTCGCTCTCTTGAAGTACCGCGACAGGTCGACTTACTGCGTGTGCCAGACAAGCCTGCTCCGCTTAATGAAGTGATAGAAGCGCTGCAGGCGCTGACCCTTTCCTCACTATCGCTGGATATGCAGCCGTTATTGGAAGTGCCTGTTCTATTGGATGCCCCGCAACCGATGTTGCGTGAGAAGATCCTCGCGGCGCTAGAGGGGCAGCCTATCCGTTTGGCGAAGATAACGCCGCACTATCGTGACCGCACCCACGAGCGCCAATTTCGTGAGCAGCGCTTGTCTGATGTCGAGCCGTTTCAAGTTTTCCGTCACGGCTGGCAGCAAAAATATCAAGGTGAGCCGGATCCGGCTATCGCAGCGACTTTTTCACATTTGCTTGAACAACTGGAACAGGATGAGGACCAATAAACGATGAAAATTCTGGCATTACGTGGCGAGAACCTGGCCAGTATTCAACACCCGTTTGAGTTGGACTTTTCAAAGGGCCCTTTGGGTGATAGCGGTTTGTTTGCGATCACCGGCAAAACGGGGGCCGGTAAATCCACGTTGTTAGATGCTATCTGTCTTGCGTTATATGACAAAATCCCGCGCTTTCAAGCCAACAAAAAGAACGATGCGGATATTGGTCTCGGCGATCCTGCAACCCGAGTTAAAGCCAACGATGTGCGCAGTATTTTGTCGCGAGGAAAAGGTGAAGGTTACGCAGAAGTCGACTTCTTTGCCCATGACGGCAGTCGCTGGCGTGCCCATTGGTCGGTACGTCGCGCGCGAGGAAAAGCCGATGGCCGGATCCAAGCCAGTGAGCATTGGCTCGAAAACCTCACCACCGGCCAACGTTTTGCAGGAAAGAAACAGGAAGTGCTCAGTGAAATTGAGCGTCTGGTCGGGCTCAGCTACGAGCAGTTTCGTCGTGCGGTGATGCTCCCCCAAGGGGATTTCGCGGCTTTTTTGAAAGCGTCAGCAGATGATCGCGCAGCACTGCTGGAGCGGATGACTGGCACCGAAATTTACAGCCGTTTATCCCAAATGGCCCATGAGCGTGCCCGTGATGAAAAACAAGCACTGGATCAGCTCATGCAACAGCTCGGTGACATTCAGCTCCTGAGCGAAGATGAAGAGCAGCAATTGGTGGATGAACAAGCCCAATGCCAACAGGCGGTCAAACATCATCAACACCAACTCAAAATGCTGAACGACTACCGCCAGCAACATACCCACTTAGCGCAGGCGCAACAAGCGCTTGATGACGCGCAAGTGGCACTGGATGAGGCGGAACAAGAAAAAGCGGGTGTGGAAGCGCGCCGAGAGACATTGGCACAGATTGAACGTGCCCAAGCGGCGCGAGAGGATCTCAATGCGCTGCAGCGTTACCAGTGGCAGTCCGTATGTTTGGGGAAGGATCTTGCTGCGCTAGCCCGAGATGAACAGGCTGTTGCAGCCGACTATGAGCAACAAGCGGATCGTTGGCGAGAAGCCAATCGCGCATTGACCGACGCCGAGCAAGCGTGGGCTGATATAGAGCCGAAGGTGCGTGAGGCTCAGCAAATCGAGACCCAATTAGCCAGTCTTGATGAGCAAATGCGCGAGCAAAACATTACCCTCAATGAAGAACAGCAAAAATGGCGTCAAGCGCAACAGACCCTTGAGCAAACCCGTGCCCATGCACAGCATTTGGTGCATCGTGAAACGATCATTGCTGAGCAACTGGCAGCGTTTGGCGATTTCGGTCACGTGGCTGAGCACTATCAGCCGGTGTTTGACAACCTCAAGCAGTTTCTTGATTGCCAAGATGCGCTAGCCGCACTGAGTGATGAGCACAGACAGCGACAGCAGCAAGCCCAGCAATGGCGCCCTCAGCGCGATAAGCTTGAGCAGGATATTGCGCAAGTGGATGCCAGCAGTGACCAGTTAAAAACAAAACGAGCGGCTGCAGAACCCGATCGCCTGATCGCGGAGCAAGAAGCCGAACAAGCGCGCTATAGCCAATTGCAGTCGATCCGTCGTCTACAAGAGGCGGTTTTAAATGAAGCACATAACTGGCAATACTGGGACGAGCGCTGCCAACATAATCAGTTGGAGTTCGAAAAATTTGATGCCATTTTCCGCGATAGCCAAACCCACCTAACGCGTTTGAAAGACACGGTAACGCGCCAACAAGCTCAGGTTGACGAAGCACGTCACAGTTTGCAGCAAGCGATGGCCGTGATGGAGTTGGAAGACTTGCGTCAAGCGCTTAACGAGGGAGACCCTTGTCCGCTTTGTGGGGCGACTGAGCATCCTTACTTACACCATGCGCCTGTAGTGGAAAGCTTGATTGATCAGCAGCAAACGCGTCTTGCTGAGCTGCAAGCGACACTCAATCAAAGCCAAGCAGAATACTTCTACTGGCAAAAGCAACACCAACAAAGTGAGCATGCATGTGCTGAGTTGCGAGAGCAGGGACAAGTGTGGCAGGCGGAGCGTGATCAATACGAAAAAGGGCTGCGTGTTGCCATCGCTGAATTGGATAGTGACATCGACAGGCAGACGCCACTGCGTGATGTGCTCATCGATATTGAAGCTCGTGCCCAACAGACGCAAGCGGACTACGTGGCCTGTTATCAAGCCATGACCGAACGTCAGCAACAGCTTGCCCATATTCAGCAGATTGATGCGGCACTCAGTGAGTTGCAACAAGCTCGAGAGCAGCTTGTTGCCCGTCGTCATCACTTAGACCAAGCGCTAACCGAATGTGAAACACGCCTTAGCGCCATTGACGAACAATGGCACCAGCAACAAGCTCAGCGTGATAGTCGCTGCGAAGCACTCGATAAACAGCTAGGCAAAGGCCAATGGCAGGCCAGCTTACAGCAAGTTGGCTCCGCACGTTACATTCGGCAAATGGAGCAAAAAATCCAGCAATACCGCGCTTTGCAAGCGGAGCGTGAGGGGATGGCGGAAGAAAAGCAGCGTACCGACACCGAGCTTGCCACGCTCACACAGCAGTGTCAGAGCTTGTCAGATGCCATTCAGTCACGTCAGACGCAGTTGGTGAACTTGGCGCAACAACATCAGCAGCGTATGGCGGCGCGGCAAGCGCTGGTGGGGGATCAGGATCTTGCGAGCTTAGAAACTGAGTACAAATCACGCATAGACGCGCAGCGCCAGCGTCGAGCTGAGGCGGAAAAGGCGTATACGCAAGCCAGTGAACAACGCGCCGGCTTGCAAGCCCGTCAGCAAACTTTGCAGCAGCAACGGCAAGATGCTAATCAGCACTATCGTACCGCCGTTAGGCGTTGGATCCAGTGGCAACCTGCGCTGGGAATGAGTCAGTATACTTTGATGGCGCATTTATCATTGAGCGAGGCTTGGCGGGCGGATGAACGCCAAGCTTTAAACCAGATTGAGGCGCGCTATCAGGAAGCAAAAACACGCTTTGAAGAACGTGAACAGCAGCTAAATCATTGTCATCAGGCCATTGCGACCGCCAAAGCGTGGTTTGATGAACAAGCGCTGACAGATGACGAGACAGTCTTGGAGACGCAGCAAGCCGAGTGGCAACACGCGCAAGAGCAGGCTGAGCAGCGTGTGTTCGATATTCGTCATCGGCTGACGCAAGCCGAGCAGGCACGTCAGCAAGCGGGGAGTTTAACGGACAAAATTGATACCCAACGCAGCAAAACGGAACAATGGCTAAAACTGGCCGACTTAATTGGCTCGGCCAGCGGTGCCAAATTTCGTAACCTTGCCCAATCACTCACACTCGCCCAGCTGGTGGAGATTGCCAACGAGCACCTTGCTTCGCTTTCCCCTCGCTACGCGCTGCAAACCGTACCCGACAGTTTGTTAGCATTGCAGGTGGTGGATCATGATATGGGAGATGAAGTGCGCAGCGTGGAATCCCTCTCTGGAGGAGAGAGTTTCTTGGTTTCTTTGTCGCTGGCACTGGCGCTCGCCTCATTAGCGGCAGATACCCGTCAGTTAGGATCGCTGTTTATCGATGAAGGCTTTGGCACCTTGGACCCTGACAGCTTAGAGATGGCGCTGTCGTGTCTCGATACCCTGCAGGCGGATGGACGCCAAATTGGTGTGATCTCTCATGTGAGTACGTTGGTCGAGCGGATTGGCGCCCAAGTTCGCGTAGACAGTCAGGGCGGAGGTGCAAGTCGCGTGCTGGTCACACAGCAAGGTGTTGGCTAGGTCACAGCATGCACAAAGGGTGGGGAATTTGCTCGCGCTGGGTCACAAAAATGTCATAATAAATCCACATAATGGCGCCAGTTAAATGATAACACTAGGTAATTATCATGGTTAGAAGGATTTTAGTTGTTGAGGACGAAGCGCCGATCCGAGAGATGCTGTGCTTTGTGCTGGAGCAAAAAGGCTACCAAACGGTAGAGGCCGAAGACTACGACTCAGCGCTGGCGCAAATTTGCGAGCCTTATCCGGAAATGATCCTCATGGATTGGATGTTACCGGGCGGATCGGGGATTAACTTGATCAAGCACCTTAAGCGCGACGAACTGACCCGACAAATTCCTGTAGTCATGCTGACCGCGCGTGGGGAAGAGGAAGATAAAGTCCGAGGCCTAGAAGTTGGCGCGGATGATTACATTACCAAACCTTTCTCTCCGAAAGAGCTCATGGCACGCTTAAAAGCGGTGATGCGTCGCGTATCACCGACCACACTGGACGATGTGATTGATGTACAAGGCCTCAAGTTAGACCCTGTCTCGCACCGTGTGACGGCCAATGATGAACCGCTCGATATGGGGCCAACCGAATTTAAAATGTTGCACTTTTTTATGACGCACCAAGAGCGTGTCTACAGCCGTGAGCAGCTTTTGAATAACGTTTGGGGTACCAATGTGTATGTTGAAGATCGTACCGTTGATGTGCATATCCGGCGTTTGCGCAAAGCGCTTGAAGCGGGCGGCCATGATAAGTTAGTGCAAACCGTACGTGGCGCAGGATATCGTTTCTCGACACGCAACTAAAAAGATAGAAAGCGCTCCACATACGTTGGGGTGGATGGAGAGTAAATGGTCGAACGACTGTCTTGGAAGAAGCTAGCTTGGGAGCTGGCTTTTTTTTATTTGCCTTGGTTTATTATTGGCTGGCTGTTCGGTGGCCTGCCTTGGTTGCTATTGGGTGCAACGGTTGCCATGTTGCTTTGGCATCTGCATCAACAAATCAAACTGTCCGACTGGCTATGGAAAGATAAAAGCCTGACCCCGCCTTCAGGCACAGGCTCCTGGGAGCCATTGTTTAATGGCATTTATCGGCTTCAAAAACGTAATCGCCGCCGTCGCAAAGAGTTAGCAAACCTGATCCGTCGTTTCCGCAACGGGGCCGAATCCTTGCCCGATGCGGTGGTAGTCTTTGAAAGTGATGGCTCGATTGTGTGGTGTAACAAGCTGGCACAAGAACTCCTTGGCTTGCGAATGCCAGATGATAATGGCCAACATATCAGTAATCTTATTCGAGCGCCTGAGTTTGTCAGCTACATCGCCGAGGCAAATTACGATATACCGTTAGAAATGCGCTCCCACATCAACAGTGCGCGCACCTTAGAATTTCGTACCATGCCCTATGCCGAGGGAGAGTTCTTGATGGTGGTGCGTGATATCACCCAACTCAAACAGCTGGAAGGAATGCGACGCAACTTCTTCGCCAATGTCTCACATGAACTGCGTACGCCAATGACGGTGTTGCGCGGTTATCTCGAGATGACAGAAGATCCTGACATGGTGATAGGGCCGATGTGGCCGAAAGCGCATGGTGTTATGACTGAACAGCTATCGCGCATGGAATCACTGGTTGAGCAGCTCCTGACGTTATCGAAAATTGAGGCGGCCGCAAAACCAGAATTAGATCACGATGTTGATGTGCCAGCCATGCTGGATGTTTTGCAAAAAGAGGCGCAAACCTTGAGTGGTGATCGTGAGCATGTGCTGATGTTTGATGTTGATAAGAGCCTAAAAGTAAAAGGCAATGACGACCAACTCCGCAGCGCGATTTCCAATTTAGTCTATAACGCGGTGAAGCATACCCCAGCGCAGGCGGCGATTTCCGTCAAATGGTATCGCACCGACAAAGGTCCGCGTTTAGAGGTCACGGATAGTGGCGAAGGCATTCCTCCGCAACACCTCGATCGCTTAACCGAACGCTTTTATCGTGTCGATAAGGCGCGCTCTCGTGAAACCGGTGGCAGCGGCCTGGGTTTAGCAATCGTCAAGCACGCCCTGAGCCATCATGATGCGGAGCTCGAGATCCAAAGTGAGGTAGGGATGGGCAGTACCTTTGCATTTACGCTGCCGGAGCGATTGGCATGTTAAGGTGGGGCATACTCTGTGTCAGCCTGCTTTGGACTGCACTGGCCCATAGCCATACGACCCAGTCAATGCTGCCGGAATATCAGCGTATCAGCGGGGTTTCGGGGAACCTAAACTCCGTAGGTTCGGATACCCTAGGCAACATGATGGCGGCGTGGTCCGACGGGTTTAAGCGTTTGTACCCGGGCGTAAATGTCCAGCTGCAAACCCCCGGCTCTGCCTCGGCGGCCCCCGCGCTGGTGGAAGGTACCGCACAACTTGGCCCAATGAGCCGTCCGATGCGGGTTAGTGAAGAAAATGCGTTCCAAGCTCGATTCGGTTATCCACCCACCGCTGTGCCGGTGGCGATTGATGCCATGGCGGTTTATGTCCACCAAGATAACCCGCTACAGAGAATTAACTTCAATCAGCTGGATGCTATCTTTTCGCGAACGCTCTGGTGTGGGGCGAGTGAGCCTATTACCCGCTGGGGGCAGTTAGGGCTTACGGGGCGTTGGCAACATCGCGATCTACAATTATTTGGGCGTAACTCGGTATCCGGCACCTATGGCTACTTTAAACAGGCGGCATTGTGTCGTGGTGACTTTCGCGCCAACGTCAACGAGCAACCGGGATCGGCATCTGTGGTGCAGTCCGTGGCCTCTTCATTAAATGCGATCGGATACGCGGGGATGGGTCACCAAGCGTCGGGGGCGAAAATGCTCGCCGTCGGTCATCCCGGCAAGCCCGCTGTTCTGCCGACTCAGCAATCAATTCGCGATGGTGAGTACCCACTGACACGGTATTTATACCTCTATATCAATAAAGCACCCAACGCGCCGCTGGCTCCGCTTGAGGCCGCGTTTATGGGGTATATCCTCTCTGCTCAAGGGCAAAAGGAAGTGAGCCGAGAAGGGTATATTCCCCTCCCGGCGCAAGTGGTGCATGCGCAGCGCCACGCACTTGGATTGGATTAGTCGCTAAAACAAAGCGACCAGCCGGCCGCTTGCCAGTAGTCTTGCTCTGCGGTCAGGTCGGCCGCAAGTAAGCGATTATCACCCAGCCAGCCTTTGGGAAACTGCAGCTGCCAACCGCCGTTTTTATCGATAGTCACCTTAATCTCGGGGAGAGCTTCGTCATTGCGCTGTGAGTGCAACACACAGGCGAGTCGCAGTGCGCAGATAAGCGTTTCGATCAGTTTGGGTTTAAACAAGGTGAATTTGGGCATTTCTCCCAGCTTTAACGCTTTACGATGAAAGCGCGCGAGGGTTGCCAAGACGGTTTGTTGCTCTTGGTTAAAACCGGGTAGGTTAGTATTGCTGAGAATATACGCCGAATGTTTGTGATAGCCCGGATAACCAATGCTTAACCCTACTTCGTGTAATAAAGCGGCCCAATTGAGTAATCCAGCCAATTCCGCTTTTTTACTGCCTTGTTCGGGCTCGGCTTGTGCGTAGAAGTGGGCGGCTGTCTGTTGCACCCGCCGTGCATGGGCAAGGTCTACATTGTAGCGTGCGGCCATATCATCTGTGGTTCGGCCACGGATGTCGGTGCGTTGGAAGCGCTCTTCCATCTCATACAGCAAGCCCTCACGCAGAGCACCATCTGAGAAGCGCAATTCATCAATTTTGAGCGCGTCGAGAACACCGGATAAAATCGCCACCCCAGCGGCAAAGACAGGCTGCCTGTCTTCGGTCAATCCCGGTAAATCGATGTTATCGTTGTGTTTGAACTTCAATAGCTTTTCAATCACATTATCCAAGCGCTTGCGCGTGATAATGCCATCCTCATCGCCCAACCCAATCACCACCTCTCGAATGGCTTTAATGGTGCCCGATGCGCCTAACGCGACTTGCCATCCTGCTTTGCGATATTGACTCGCCAGACTTTCCAATTTTTGTTGGGTAGCCGTTTGGGCAGCGAGAAACTGCTTTTCACTCAGCGCGCCTTGTGGGAAAAAGCGTTCGTTATAGCTGACACATCCCATGCGTTTGCTATTAACGAGCAGGGGCTGAAAGTCTTCACCAATCACAAGCTCGGTTGAGCCACCACCGATATCAATCACTAAACGGCGACCCAGATTTTGCTGGGTGTGAGAGACCCCCAGATAAATCAGGCGTGCTTCTTCTTCACCCGCAATAATTTCAATCGGGTAAGGGAAGACTTGATTCGCCCGTTCAATAAATTCATGTGCGTTTTTGGCTTGGCGTAACGTATGGGTTGCTGCGATCCGTACGTTGTCTATCTCAATGCCATTAAGGCGTTCGGCAAACATGGCTAAACAGTCAACACCACGTTGTATCGCTTCGTCGCTTAGGCGCTGCTTTTTATCCAGCCCTGCGCCTAATCGCACCCGCTGCTTGTGGCGACTGATAATTTGTAGGCCTTGCCCGACCACGCGGGCAACCACCATATGAAAGCTATTAGAGCCAAGATCGACGGCCGCAATCTCTCGCGGCTTATCATTACTTGCTTGGGGGAGTGTCATGCTGCAACTTTTCCGCGTGTTTGAGTTCTTGTCTCTCCAACTGCTTGAGGAAATCGTAAGTCTCGATTTGCGATCGAATTTTTTTCTTGTTCCCTCGTTTAACATAGGTATTCGACATCTCCTTGTCGATGATACGCGCCTTGGTCCGATCGGAAAATTGGATCTCGAGGATGTCCATGATGCGATCTTTTAAGCGCGGATCGCGGATGGGTGCCCCGACTTCGATACGGTTATCAATATTGCGGGTCATCCAGTCGGCGGAAGAGATATAGACATCACGCTCACCGCCATTTTCAAACGCAAATACACGTGGATGTTCTAAAAACCGATCGACGATACTGATCGCCTTAATATTTTGACTCACGCCTTTTACGCCCGGCACTAAAGAGCACATACCGCGCACAATCATGCGGATTTTTACCCCTTCGCTACTGGCTCGGTAAAGCAGGTTTACCAAGCTTTTATCGACAAGGTTGTTCACTTTTAAGGTGATCCCGGCCTTACGCTTGGCTTTCGCGTGTTCGATTTCGCGCTCAATCAGCTTTTGAATGCGGCGTCGAGAGTTACGTGGTGACACGATCAAATGATTGAACTTGACCGGACGATAAGGGTTTTCGATAAACTCGAAGACCTTACGAATTTCAGACGTGATCTGCTGATCGGCGGTAAAAAGTGCAAAGTCGGTATAAATACGGGCCGTTTTTTCGTGGAAGTTACCGGTGCCAATGTGGCCATAATCACGTAATTCGCCATTTTCTCGGCGTGAGATCAGGCAAAGCTTGGAGTGAATTTTAAGCCCTGGGGTACCAAATACGACCTTGACGCCAGCATCGGTGAGCACGCGCGACCATTCGATATTGGCTTCTTCATCAAAACGGGCTTGTAGCTCGACTACTACGGTCACACGCTTGCCGTTATTGGCTGCATCAATCATGGAGTTAATGATCCGCGAGTTCTTTGCCACCCGGTATACGTTAATGCGAATGCTGCGCACGGAAGGATCAAAAGAAGCCTGACGGACCAGCTCTGTCATATGACGGAAGGTGTGGTACGGATAGTAAAGCAGGATGTCGCGCTCACGAATCGCGTCAAAAGCATTGTTATGTAATTGAAAATCGGCCGATTCGAATGGCGGCAGTGGCGGGTTTTCCAGATATTTTCGCCCGACGTTAGGAAAGCCGATAAAGTCGCGAAAATTATGATAACGCGCACCGGGTAGGACGCTGTCATAATCAGAAATCTTCAGCACTTGGATGAGTTTACTCACCATTTCCGGCGGCATATCCCGTTGGTATACAAAACGCACCGGGAGGGCGGTGAGGCGTTGGTCCAAGCTTTCCGACATATTTTCGAGTAGGCTGTGCTCCACCTCATTGGTGAGATCGTACTCTGCATCTCGGGTCATTTTCATGGCATAAGCATCGATCGTGTCGTAGTCGAAGAAGCCGCTGAAAATTTGGTCGAGACATAGGCGAATGATGTTATCGAGCAAGATGATGGTTTTGCGCTGTCGTTTCCCCTTGGGCTCAGGGACTTTAATAAAACGGTCAAGATCATCTGTTGGGATCTCAATCAACGCATACTTGGGCTCTTCCCCTTCTTTTTTAAGCTGCACGGCGAGGTACGAGTAGGCATCTTTCAGAAAGCTCAATACATCGACGTCTTTGGTCAGCATAATCGGCGTAATGTAGGGCAGAATATTGCTGCGAAAATAGCGCTTTAGCCATTGGGATTGGTTATCGGTGAGCTGACGTTCGTTGACCAGAAAGATATTGCGGCGCGCCATCTCCAACAAGATATCGTTGTAGAGGTGGTCGAAATCTTGGTTTAGCTTGACGACTTTCGCTTGAATTTTACTTAAAAGCTCTTTGGCATGACTGTCGACCCCACGCTCTTCGTCAATGATGATACGGCGTTTAACGTCCGCGAAACGCACTTGATAAAACTCATCAAGGTTGGAGGAGAAAATCCCCAAAAAACGAACACGTTCGATAATGGGTACGCTCTTATCGGCGGCTTCTTGGAGAACGCGTTCGTTAAAAGATAGCCAACTTAATTCTTTGTCGACGTGGTAAGTATCTAATGTCATAAAGCGTGAGAAAATCCTGTTCTACTGGGTGAAATTGCTGTCAAACTCGACGATCAAATCGTCGGACAGTGCTTCAAGGGCTTCGTGTAACATGGAGATATCCGCATCCGGCGGAATATCCAGATAAAAATCAGCAGTAAAAATTTGCCCACCGGTATTGGCTGCGCTTTGTGTTTGCGCATTGAGTTTATTAATAGTGATGCCGTGAGCCGCCAGTAATTGGCTGAGTGTTTGAACAATGCCGCGACGATCGTTGCCCGTAACCGACAAGGTATGTGTGGTCGGGTTAGGGGTGACTGGTTTGGCGTCGGTGATCAGCAGCTGTAAGCCATCCAATTCGCGAAGCGCATGGACGAGCGCATCCGCATGGGTATCAGATACAGATAGATGGATGATCCCTGCGAATTGTCCGGCGAGTTGGCTAAGGCGGCTGGCTTGCCAGCTTCCGTGATGCGTAAAAATGGTCTGTGAGATTTGATCAACCAGCCCAGCGCGATCGGGACCCATCAGTGTGATAACAAAATGCTTCATGCGTGATCCTTACGGCGATTGTCGGGTCAATTATTGAGGCCGGTCAAGGTGTTGTCTATGCTGCTTTGCAGTAAAGTCGCTAAACTGTGCCCAATATCAACCTGCGCCAGCCTAAAGCCCGTTTGTTTCATTTTTATTGCGTACAGCCCTCGGTGGTATCCCTGTTCAGAGTAGGGATGTCATAAAAATGTCATTGTAATGACATACAATTAAGGGCTTGATCTAAAACAAGAGGCACGAATGACTCACACTTCACCATCACTCAAAGATGCCAATCGAGTAAGACGTTTAAAAGACACGTTTACACGGCATACAGTACGTCTTGGTGGCGTGATGGTATTGGTCACTTTACTGCTCTTGTTCTTTTATTTACTGACCGTCGTGTTACCGCTTTTTCATCAAGCGAGTATGACGCCGACCGGCCGTTTTAGTGTGCCAACACCAGCTACGCCGCACTTTATTGGCGCTGACAATCGTGAGCAGCTGGTTTATGCGCTTGATGACAGTGGCACCTTAACCGTAGCTCGTCGTCCTTTACAGGTCGACCAAGTTGCCACTGTGATGTTGGCGCGCAACTTATCAGATATTCCTCGTCCTGCGATGGCGACAGTGCCTGCCACGGCGCCCTTTATGGCTGTAGAAATCAAACCGGGGCAAGTAGGTGTTTGGCAGCTACGTTTTCGCGCTGAGTATGGCGATAGTACCTCGGTATTACCCAAGCTGCGCCGTATGGCGGCATTTCCTTTACCTGTGATACTGGACTCGTCGGCGCTACGCCAATTAGCGCTCGCTGTGCCAGACAGTTTACACGGCGAAAATATAGCCCCTGTTTTGGTGGCGGTGACACACACACAGGAGTTGGTGCTTTATCGCAGTGGACGAATTGAACGGCACTCGCTGAGTGAGCCGGTTGATAATATGGCGCTCTCGCCTGACGGACAGCGCCTCTTTGTTCGCCAAGGCAGCACACTGACGGTGTGGCGAATTCACGGGCAACAGATGGCCGTGCGTGAAACCATTAATCTTGCCAATGTGGTGGAGAGTCCGGTTCAGGCGATGACCTTGCTCGCAGGTGGGCGTTCGTTAATGTTACACCATCAAGATGGCGGCTTGAGTCAGTGGTTTGATGTGGTGAAAAGTGGCCAGCCATCGCTGACCGAAGTGCGGTTATTTCAGCCAGCCAAAGGGAAGTTTGTGGCCTCACCGGAGCTGCATCGTAAAAGTATTGCGGTTGCGGATGAGCAAGGGGGGCTGAGCTTGCTGCATGCGACCAGCGAAAAGCAACGTTATTTTGCGGCCATGCTCGATACCTTGCCGCAAGCAATGGCATTTTCTCCTCGTGCACAGGCACTGATTACCGCCACCGATGGTGTATGGCAATGGTTTGCTGTCGATAACCCACACCCAGAAGTTAGTGTTCACTCACTCTGGGAGAAAGTCTGGTACGAAGGGTACGCAGAGCCCCAATATGTGTGGCAATCCACTTCTGCGGATGACACGTTTGAAGCCAAATTAAGCGTGGTTCCGGTGATTTTTGGCACCCTGAAAGTGGCACTCTTTGCGCTTGCATTTGCCGTCCCGATGGCGATTGGTGCGGCGATTTATACTGCCTATTTTATGTCTTCGGGGTTACGTAAAGTCGTGAAGCCGACGGTTGAAACCATTGAGGCACTGCCAACCGTTATTATCGGCTTTTTAGCCGGGCTCTGGTTAGCCCCTTGGGTTGAGCAACACCTGCCCACGGTATTTTTACTGTTGCTGATGGTGCCACTTTGTTTGCTGGGCCTTAGCATGATTTGGCGAATGATCCCGCGCTATGTACGCCGCCGCTTACCGGACAACGCACAAATCTTGGTGATCATTCCGGCCCTGTTACTGATTGCCTTGGTGGCTTGGCAATTAGGGCCTTGGTTAGAGCACCTATGGTTTGGCGGCGATGCGCGTCGCTTTATCACCCATGAATTAGGGATAGGCTATGACCAGCGTAACGCACTGGTAGTCGGTATTGCGATGGGCTTTGCGGTAGTGCCAACCATTTTCTCGATTGCGGAAGATGCCATTTTCTCTGTACCACCGCATTTAAAAAGTGGCGCGTTGGCCCTAGGGGCCACTCACTGGCAGACATTGACACGTGTGGTATTACTCACCGCAAGCCCTGGTATTTTTTCGGCGGTGATGATGGGACTAGGACGAGCGGTGGGCGAAACCATGATTGTATTGATGGCGACCGGGAATACGCCCATCATGGATTGGAATCTGTTAGAGGGATTGCGCACTTTGTCCGCCAATATCGCGGTTGAAATGCCCGAGTCTGAGGTGGGGAGTTCCCATTATCGCGTGTTATTTTTAACCGCATTTATTCTGTTTGTATTTACCTTTGTATTTAACACCTTAGCTGAACTCGTACGCCAACGCTTGCGTGACAAGTACAGTAACTTATAGGTGGGGATGAGAGCTCTTATGCGCGCATGGATGAAATCAGGAACCCCTTGGGTGTGGATAACCGCAGGCATGGTCAGTGTCAGCTTGATTGCGATCCTTGGTGTGTTGCTTCTTATTGGTGCGCGCGGGTTGGGCTATTTTTGGCCTACGCCCATTACCCAGTTCACGCTCAATACACCCGAAGGCCAAGAAACGGTGATTGGGCAGATTTACCAAACGGACCGTGTCGACGCGACGCAACTGCAAGATGCAGGCATCACATTACCGGAAGATGCTAACCCAGATTATGCCCGTTTAGTGGTCAAGACCGGTAATCGCGAGCGTGAGGGAGTGGACTTCCGGCAGTTGTTGACGTTTAACATTCGCAGCCAATTTACTCCGGCATCGTTAGCCATGATAGAGCGGGTCGAGAATGGGGTTTTCTATGGGTGGCCTGTTGCGTTGGTAGATGAGAAAGGTACGCGCCATCGTTTAGATGAGGCAGATCTTGAAGCGCGCCTTGACGCCTTGTCCGCGCGACGTGATGTGATTGATGACATTGAACGCGTCCACCTAGCCAGTGTCAATTATCAACTGGAACAGCTGCGTTTAGAGGAAAAACGCTGGGCCTTGGCCCATGCCGCAAATCGTGAGCCCCCGGACCATATCGCAGAGCAGCGCGCGCAGCTATTGGACCAATATTCCCAGCTTGAGAAGAAGCTGGAAAGTTTACGCCATCACCAAGATGATGCCATGTTAGTGGTCAAAGATAGCCATCATGAAGAAGTGCTATTGCCACTTCGTAACGTCTTGGCGGTATGGTACCCCAACGCAATGAGCGGGGTTGAGAAGCTGCTCTTTTGGGGCCATCAAATTGGTGCGTTTGTCTCAGAGCCACCACGAGATGGTAATGCTTCTGGCGGTGTGTTCCCGGCCATTTTTGGCACCGTGTTTTTGGTGCTGTTGATGGCTGTGATTGTGACACCGCTTGGGGTGATTGCCGCGGTGTACCTTCATGAATATGCGCCAAAAACCGCGTTTACACGGATGATTAGGATTGCAGTTGTCAATTTGGCCGGGGTACCTTCGATCGTCTATGGCGTCTTTGGTTTGGGCTTTTTTGTCTATTTCATTGGTGGTTCGATTGATGAGCTCTTTTATCAAGCCGCTCAACCGGCCCCTGTCTTTGGAACGCCGGGCGTACTGTGGTCAGCGTTAACATTGGCGATTTTGACGCTGCCCGTGGTCATTGTGTCGACGGAGGAAGGGTTGGCACGTATCCCGACCAGTGTTCGTCATGGTGCGTTTGCATTAGGTGCCACCCAAGCCGAGACACTGTGGCGAGTTGTGCTGCCGATGGCAAGTCCGGCGATGATGACTGGGCTGATCCTCGCCGTTGCGCGTGCAGCCGGTGAGGTTGCGCCTTTGATGCTGGTGGGGGTAGTGAAAGTGGCACCAGCTTTGCCGGTGGATGGTAACTTCCCCTTTTTGCACCTCGAACGTAAGTTCATGCATCTGGGATATCATATTTATGATCTTGGCTTTCAGAGTACCCATATTGAATCGGCACGCCCTCTGGTATATGCCACCTCGTTTTTACTGGTGTCTGTGATTGTGGCGTTAAACCTTGCCGCTATCGGGATCCGCCATTACTTGCGTGAAAAGTATCGCGATTTGGAACAATAATGATGAGGCTCGACAACCTATGTTTTYGATAAACTCCCGAATTGGCCTGACGCCCGAGCTCGATTTGGCAAATTTGCCTGAAGAGCAAACCGCGCTGTCGATCCGTCATCTCAATTTGTACTATCAGCAAACACAAGCCTTGTTTGATATTAATATGCTGATCCCTAAGGGAAAGGTCACGGCGTTTATCGGCCCGTCCGGCTGTGGTAAGTCGACCTTGCTACGCTGTATTAATCGGATGAATGATCTGGTTGATGGCTGTCGTGTTCGCGGGGAAGTGACCCTGCATGGGCAAAATATTTACGATCGCGACGTTGATGTGCCCGCATTACGCCGCCAAGTTGGTATGGTGTTTCAGCGGCCCAACCCTTTTCCTAAATCTGTTTATGAAAATGTGGTGTTCGGGTTACGCCTGCAGGGTATCAATGATCCGCGGGTGCTCGATGATGCGGTAGAGCGAGCGCTGCGAGGGGCGGCTTTGTGGAATGAGGTAAAAGACAGACTCAATGATAATGCATTTGGCTTGTCAGGCGGTCAGCAGCAGCGTTTGGTTATCGCCCGTGCGATCGCGATTGAACCAGAGGTATTGTTGCTCGATGAGCCCTCATCAGCGTTGGATCCGATTTCAACGTTGACGATTGAAGAGTTGATTAATGATTTGAAAAGCCAATACACCGTGGTGATCGTCACCCATAATATGCAACAAGCCGCGCGTGTCTCGGATCAAACCGCATTTATCAATATGGGGCGTTTGGTGGAATACGCGGACACGGACACCTTGTTTACGACGCCGAAAAATAAACAAACTGAAGACTATATAACTGGTCGCTACGGATAAGGAGCAGGCCTTGGACAACCATAACATCAGTCGCCACATTTCAGGGCAGTTTAATGCCGAGCTTGAAGCCATTCGAACCCATGTTTTAACCATGGGGGGGTTGGTCGAACGCCAACTGACCGATGCACTGCGTGCCATGCATAACCAAGATGTCGATCTGGCGCGTCATGTTATTCGTGAAGATCACAAAGTCAATGGCATGGAAGTAGCGATCGATGAGGCGTGCACGCGAATTATTGCCAAACGTCAGCCGACCGCCAGTGACTTGCGACTGGTGATGGCGATCATCAAAACCATTACCGATCTTGAGCGCATTGGTGATGTGGCGGACAGCATCGCGAAAATGGCACTGGATAACTCCAGTCACTCTCAGCAGCCTTTTCTCGTCTCATTGGAAGCGCTAGGGCAACGTGCGGCGAAAATGCTGCACGAGGTACTGGATGCGTTTGCCCGTATGGATATTGAGGCGGCGATGCGGGTGTATCGTAAAGATGACTCCCTAGATCGTGAATACGAAGGGATCTTGCGTCAACTGATGACCTACATGATGGAAGACCCACGCTCAATTCCTAACGTGCTGAAAGTGATGTGGTCAGCACGCGCCATTGAGCGTGTTGGCGACCGCTGTCAGAATATTTGCGAATACATCATTTACTTTGTGAAAGGAAAAGATGTTCGCCATATTCAAAAAGAAGAGCTGGAAAAACTGCTTAAATAAGGGTTAATCGTCTGGCTCATTATTGAGCCACTCACTAACTTGATCGGGCACAAAACTTTGCTCTTCAAGTGGCATGCGTACATAGCCTTCTTTATTGATTTCAGGTAGCTCGACCTCGGGGTAGGTGATTTCTTGATACGGGATCTGCGATAACAAGTGCGCAATGCAATTGAGCCGTGCGTGCTTTTTATTGTCCGCTTCGACCACCCACCACGGACTGTCTTTGGTGTCTGTGTAAGCAAACATACGATCTTTGGCCTCGCTATATTGCACCCAGCGGCTGCGAGACTCTAAGTCCATCGGGCTGAACTTCCAGCGCTTAATGGGGGTGCTAATACGTTCGGCAAAGCGTTTTTCTTGCTCGTCATCAGAAACTGAAAACCAATATTTAATCAAGATGATGCCAGCACGCATTAACATGCGTTCAAACTCGGGACAGGTACGTAGAAACTCTTCGTATTCTTCGTCGGAGCAAAATCCCATCACTCGCTCAACCCCCGCCCGGTTGTACCAGCTGCGGTCAAACAGAACGATTTCACCACCGGCAGGCAGGTGCTCAACATAGCGTTGGAAATACCATTGGGTACGCTCGCGCTCGGTGGGCTTATCTAGCGCGACGACGCGACATACACGTGGGTTGAGTTTTTCGGTAATACGTTTGATCACGCCACCTTTGCCCGCGGCGTCTCGCCCTTCGAATAACACCACCACTTTGAGGCGCTCTTGCTTGACCCACTCTTGCAGTTTGACTAGCTCGGTTTGTAGCTCCGTCAGTTTCTTTTCGTAGTGCTTTTTGCTGATTTTGCTTGATGTTTTATCCGACAAGGGAAACTCCTTTTCACACCATTGTGCTTTTACGGTAGAAAACTCGCCTTTACGATGCAACGCTACCGCCTCGAGGACGGCGCTCGCGCATCAAAATATCCGAGTCAGTCACAGTTCAATGTTGTGTCATAGCCTGTTGCACACACTTACAAGTGTGCGGAAAGGGCTTTTATTTGTCGGATAATGGCGGGGTTGGTCATTGGGTAACAGGCATCATCACCTTCGCCCATGGTGGCCCCTGCGCGGTGTTGCATGGCACTGGGTTGATCCATACGGGCAGATAAATGAATTTCACGCGCGCCGCAGTGGGAGAGGATCGCGGCAGCATTATCAGGCGTGACCCCCGCGCCAGGCATGATCTGTAAAGCAGCCTGTCGGGTCATTTCTACCCAGCGTTTCAGTGCCTCTTTACCTTGCTCTGCGCTGCTGGCTTGGCCCGAAGTAAGTACCCGCTCAATCGCGGGACGCGCTAAAAGCGCTTCCAGTGCTGATTCAGGATCGGCGCAGTGGTCAAACGCGCGATGAAACGTCACGCCCATGCCTTTGGCTTCTGCCAACATGTCATCGATAAGTGGCAAGTCGAGCCGTCCTTGGGCTGTCAGTGCGCCGATCACCACGCCTGCACATCCAGCTTGGCGTGCCATCGCAATATCCTTGAGCATGACTTCTGCTTCGTCACTGCTGTATAAAAAGTCTCCCTCACGTGGCCGGATAATGGCATAAATGGGAATATTCGCTTGTTGGACGGCAAGTTGCATATAGCCGTAACTGGCCGTGAGTCCACCAAGGCGCAGTGCACTACACAGCTCGATGCGGTCAGCGCCAGCGCGCTCTGCCACCTTTAAAGAGCCAATACTATCAATACAAACTTCGACCAAGACAGACATACCACCCCTTAGTGAGCAACACAGTGTCAATAATAAAGGCTGTATTGTGACAGCAGGCAGGGGAATTACCTAGTAGAAGCGGTAGAAAGGAAAGGGAAGCGTGACAATCCAAGTCAGGTGTCATGGGGGAATAGATACAAAAAGGGCCCGGTTTAACCGGGCCTCATTATTATCTCACATTGTCCAGTGCGTAGGGCACGTCACCTTTTGACCGTTAATAATTACAGGTCAGCAGAGTGCTCAGACAGGTATGCAGCAACACCTTCTGGTGAGTCTTTCATACCTGCTTTACCTTCTTCCCACTGTGCTGGGCATACTTCACCGTTCTTTTGGTGGAAGCTCAGTGCGTCAACCATGCGCAGCATCTCGTCGATGTTACGGCCAAGTGGCAGATCGTTCACGACTTGGTGACGTACAACGCCTTCCTCATCGATGAGGAAAGAACCACGGAAAGCAACACCTGCTTCTGGATGCTCTACGTCGTACGCTTTGCAGATTTCGTGTTTAACGTCTGCAACCAGTGGGTATTTAACCGCACCGATACCACCGTCTTCGATGGCAGTTTTACGCCATGCGTTGTGTGAGAACTGAGAGTCGATTGACACACCGATAACCTCAACGCCCTTCGCTTGGAAGTCTTGGAAACGCTTATCGAATGCAATCAGCTCTGATGGGCACACGAAAGTGAAGTCGAGTGGGTAGAAAAAGACAACAGCTTTTTTGCCTTTGGTGAACTCTTTCAGGTTGAAGTTTTCAACGATTTCGCCATTACCTAGAACGGCTGCGGCAGTAAAATCTGGTGCTTGACGACCTACGAGTACCATAACTCAGCTCCTAATTAAAAAGTTTGCCTGAAGATCAGGTTCCTATATAAGCGAGACAAACTATAGCTGACTTGCTACATTGAAAAAAGTGGAATTAATAGATTGTTATAATCGAAAAAAACGATTGTATAAAGTTTGACAGAATGAACAAATATCCATCACTTAAGCAGCTACACTATCTGGTTACCTTGTCAGAAACTCGCCATTTTGGCGAGGCGGCGAAACTGTGTTTTGTTAGCCAATCGACCCTCAGTGCCGGGATCCAAAACCTAGAAGAGTTGATTGGTGCCCAGCTCATTGAAAGAGACAATAAAACTTTGGTGCTGACTGGCATGGGAGAGGAAGTAGTACGCCGCAGCCGCGAAATTCTTGCCCGAAGCCAAGATTTAATGGAGCTCACCCACGTTCAGTCTGATCCTATGCATGGCAAAGTCCGTTTAGGCTGTATTCCGACTATCGCTCCGTTTTTACTCTCCGACGTCGTCCAGCAGGTTAACCAGCGCTATCCCAATTTGGATCTCTTGTTACGAGAAGATACCACCGCGAACTTGCTTACCGCGCTCAAACACGGCGAAATGGATGTGCTGATTTTGGCCTTACCGATGGATATCGGCGCCATGACCAGCCGCATTGTTGGCCGTGATCCTTTCAAGATGGTGATGAGCCGCAAGCAAGCCGCGCAATTAACGCTGCCGGTGGATTACGATGCCTTGCCCGATGAGTCGGTGTTTTTGCTCGAGCGCGAACACTGTCTCACGGATCATGCGGTATCTGCCTGCCAAATGACGGCCTCACAGAAGATTAACCCGTTTATGGCGACCAGCTTACATACCTTGATTCAGATGGTCGCCAACGGCAATGGCGTCACATTTATTCCGCAAATGGCGATTGATCATGGCTTAATCGATAATCTCGACGTGCACCTAGAAATTCCCCCCGGACGCGCCGCGTATCGTGAAATCGGTATGGTGTGGCGTCCATCATCGAGTCGTATTGACATCTTTTGTCGCTTAATGTGTAATTAAATTACGTAATGAGTTACAAAGAGGTGACAAAAATATGATCTGCGTAGCAGGTTTATATCCTCCTAATAATTCGTACAAAAAAATCAATTCGAGCTAATGCTCTATTTTGTTTAAATGTCTGTTTTATTTATGTTTATGTGTTTTTTGTTGCGAGGTTGAAATGAATCTCTAGTTGATTTTTACGCCAAACTACGCCAACTTGATTAAACAGTGACCACATTGTCTAGAAAAGTTGCAGTGTGGCGGAATAATCATTTTTGTTGTGATTGGATTACAACTGAGGCCAGGGAGGCAACATGACTGAAGCGTGTTCAACGTTACGTGAATCGCTGGTGCTGACAGAAGCGTTATCACCGGAACAAGCTGAAATACTCACCGATGATGCGTTATGTTTCGTGGCGAGTCTCGCTGATAAGTTCGCATCACGCGTGCCTGAGCTGCTCGCGGCGCGAGAAGTCCGTCAGCAGCGCATTGACGCAGGCACCTTGCCAGACTTTTTACCCGAAACCGAATCAATTCGCCAAGGGGACTGGACCATTCGAGGGATCCCCAGCGATCTGCAAGATCGCCGGTTAGAAATCACCGGACCTGTCGATCGCAAAATGGTGATTAACGCACTGAATGCGAATGTGAAAGTCTTCATGGCAGACTTTGAAGACTCATTTGCACCTGCGTGGCCGCAAGTGGTTGAGGGGCAGCGGAATTTGCGTGATGCGGTCAACGGCACCATCAGTTATACCCACCCTGACACTGGTAAGCGTTATCAGCTCAATGATAATCCGGCTCGGCTGATCTGCCGCGTGCGTGGCCTTCACCTCACTGAAAAGCATGTAAAGTGGCAGGGCAAACCCATTCCAGGCGCTTTATTCGACTTCGCTTTGTATTTTTTCCACAACTATCGTCGCTTATTGGAGACCGGCTCGGGTCCGTACTTTTATGTGCCGAAGTTACAAGCCTATCAAGAAGCCGCATGGTGGAGTGACGTCTTCTCATTTGCTGAAGATGAATTTGGTCTAAGCCGTGGCACCATTAAAGCCACCGTATTGATTGAGACTCTACCTGCCGTGTTTGAGATGGATGAAATTCTTTACCATCTTCGCGACCACATTGTGGCTCTAAACTGCGGCCGCTGGGATTACATCTTTAGCTACATCAAAACCTTGCGTAATCATCCGGATCGCGTATTGCCGGATCGCCAAGTCGTGACCATGGATAAACCTTTCCTCAATGCTTACTCCCGTTTGTTGGTAAAAACTTGCCACAAGCGCGGTGCATTAGCGATGGGCGGTATGGCTGCGTTTATTCCCAGTAAAGATCCGGCTGAAAACCAGCAGGTGCTGGATAAGATTGAAAAAGATAAAACCCTCGAAGCCAATAACGGCCACGACGGTACATGGATTGCGCACCCGGGGCTGGCAGATACCGCTAAAGCGGTGTTCGACCGCGCACTGGGTGACAAGCCTAACCAGTTACATATCTCCCGCGAGCAAGACGCGCCGATTACCGCCGCCGATCTCCTTGCTCCTTGTGACGGAGAGCGCACCGAAGCGGGAATGCGACACAACATTCGGGTCGCGGTGCAATACATCGAAGCATGGATCTCAGGCAATGGGTGTGTGCCGATTTATGGATTAATGGAAGATGCGGCCACTGCCGAGATTTCACGTGCGTCGATTTGGCAATGGATCAAACACCAAAAGCCATTGAGCAATGGCCAAGTAGTTACCAAGGCATTGTTTGAGCAATACCTCAGTGAAGAGATGAAAGTACTGGAACACGAGTTAGGGGCCGATGTCTTTGCCCGCGGGCAATATCAGCAAGCAGCCGCCTTGATGGCACAGCTGACGACCAGTGATGAGTTGGTCAACTTCTTAACCCTACCTGGGTATCAGTATTTGCCATAGTGGCACGGAAGCAACACAACAAAATGGATTGACAGGACTGGGCTTGCGCCCGAGAAATAAGAGGAATGGAACATGACTTTAACTCGCCAACAACAAATCGCTCAACTGGAAAAAGAGTGGGCAGAAAATCCACGTTGGAAAAACGTAAAACGGACTTACAGCGCGGAAGAGGTGGTGAACCTACGCGGCTCTTTTGTCCCAGAAAACACCATTGCCAAGCGCGGTGCCGCTAAGCTTTGGGATCTTGTCAATGGTGAGGCCAAAAAGGGCTATGTGAATTGCCTTGGTGCACTCACTGGTGGGCAAGCTGTCCAGCAGGCCAAAGCGGGGATTGAAGCCATTTACCTCTCCGGCTGGCAAGTGGCGGCGGATAACAACACTGCCTCAAGCATGTATCCAGACCAATCACTGTATCCCGTCGACTCTGTGCCTGCGGTGGTGAAGCGCATTAATAATGCTTTCCGCCGTGCCGACCAGATCCAATGGTCGAAAGGGGGTAGCCCGGAAGATGGCATTGATTACTTTTTGCCGATTGTTGCCGATGCAGAAGCAGGCTTTGGCGGCGTACTCAACGCGTATGAGTTGATGCGCAGCATGATTGATGCAGGTGCCGCTGGGGTGCACTTCGAAGATCAGCTCGCGTCGGTAAAAAAATGTGGCCACATGGGGGGCAAGGTATTGGTGCCGACCCAAGAAGCGGTGCAAAAACTGGTGGCAGCGCGTTTAGCAGCGGACGTTGCAGGGACAGATACCTTAGTCATTGCGCGCACCGACGCCAATGCGGCAGACTTGCTGACGTCGGATTGCGACCCCTACGATAAGGACTTTATTGTCGGCGAGCGTACGGCCGAAGGCTTTTACCGTGTGCGTGCGGGGATTGAGCAAGCCATTTCTCGCGGCTTGGCCTATGCGCCGTATGCCGATTTAGTTTGGTGTGAAACGGCAAAACCTGATTTAGAAGAAGCGCGTCAATTTGCCGAAGCCATTCACGCCAAATACCCCGATCAATTGCTGGCTTATAACTGCTCTCCGTCATTTAATTGGGAGAAAAACTTGGATGCAGACACGATTGCCCGTTTCCAACAAGCGCTTTCAGACATGGGCTATAAGTATCAGTTCATCACCTTAGCGGGTATTCATAACATGTGGTACAACATGTTTGATTTAGCCCACGCTTATGCGCAAGGTGAGGGGATGCGTCACTATGTCGAAAAAGTGCAGCGCCCAGAGTTTGAAGCGGCTGAACGAGGCTACACCTTTGTGGCGCACCAGCAAGAAGTGGGCACGGGTTACTTTGACCAAATGACCAACACCATTCAAGGTGGTCAATCGTCGGTGACAGCGTTGACTGGCTCAACTGAAGAAGATCAGTTCTAACCCATGCGGATGGGACGAAACGGGGAGTGGCGACACTCCCCTTTTTTATTCGTCGGCCTCCATGGGCTCAGTTTCTTCTTGGATTTCCAACAAGGTTGAGGCTATGGCGACAAAATCGCTGTCGGTAATAATGCCAACCAACTTCTGATTTTTAATCACAGGCAAACAACCGATTTTGCGCTCTAGCATGGTCAAGGCGGCTGCACGTAGAGAGGCTTCTGGATCCACCGTCACCAGTTGACGATGAGCAAAATGCGACAGGGGCGTATTCATTTCGTTGTCCCCGTTAGTCGCTTTACCTAGCGAAGAGGCTTGAGCGGATAGCACGTCGCGTTGCGTCACGAGTCCTACCAGTCGCTGCGCATCATCAACCACAGGTAAATGACGAAAGCGTTCGGCACTCATCAGCGTATGAGCGTCGGCCAAGGTGTGTTCCGGGGAGAGCGTATGTGGATGCCGGGTCATCATGTCATCAACGATAAACATGGCACCTCCTTACAGTCAGACAGGGAAGGGAAGCTATACTTACACTCTAGTCTACCTAGCACTAATTCGACGTGATACGCATCAAGGATAGTTGTTATAAAAGGCAGGCGAAGTGCAATAAGATGTGACAGTTTAAGCGGCGACTAATCCTCCACCTTGCTTGATATTCACCGTGGTGAACCTATACTAGCGGCCTGCTTTTTATCTAGGCAAATGTCATGCAATTATCCGATTTTCACTTTGAACTTCCCGATGAGTTAATTGCACGCTATCCGCAGCCGGATCGCAGTGCAAGTCGCTTATTGTCACTCGATGGCACAAGCGGTGAGGTGGTACATCGTCAGTTTAAAGATATCCTCGAGCTGGTTGAGCCTGGGGATTTGATGGTGTTCAACAACACACGAGTGATCCCCGCGCGTGTGTATGGCCGCAAAGCGTCGGGCGGTAAAATAGAGGTGCTAGTGGAGCGCGTGCTCGACGAACGTCGCTTCCTCGCCCACGTGCGCGCGTCTAAAGCCCCCAAACCCGGTGCCGAATTATTCCTTGGCGATGACGGACAGATCCCTGCAGAGATGGTGGCACGCCACGATGCTCTGTTCGAAATCCAGCTAAACGGCGATAAAGGCGTGGTAGATACGCTTAACGACATCGGCCATATGCCGTTGCCGCCATACATCGACCGCCCTGATGAAGAGAGCGATAAAGAACGCTATCAAACTGTGTATAACCAAAAGCCCGGGGCAGTTGCTGCGCCAACGGCGGGGTTACACTTTGACGATGCCATTATGGCTGCGCTTAAAGAAAAAGGCGTCAATATAGCGTTTGTTACCTTGCACGTCGGCGCCGGAACATTCCAGCCCGTGCGCGTTGATAATATCGAAGAGCACGTAATGCATGCAGAGTATGCGGAAGTGCCACAAGAGGTTGTTGATGCGGTGAACCACACACGTGCGCAAGGTAAACGCGTGATTGCGGTGGGAACCACCTCGGTGCGTTCACTGGAAAGTGCGGCACAAGCGGCGAAGCAAAACGGTGAGCCGTTGGCGCCATTTTTCAACGATACTCAGATTTTTATCTATCCTGGTTATCAATGGCAGCTGGTGGACGTGTTAGTGACCAATTTTCACTTGCCGGAATCAACCTTGATCATGCTGGTGAGCTCTTTTGCCGGTTACGAACATACGATGGCCGCTTATCGTACGGCAGTTGAAGAGCGTTATCGCTTTTTCAGCTACGGCGATGCCATGTTTATTACCCGTCAGCAAGACGCTGACTCATCTACAACGACACGAGATTAACTGCTCGTGCGATGCTTGCGGCAGGATAAACCTTGCACGCATAAGACACACGCCAGACTGTTTCTCTGGCACTGAGGAGGATTCGTGGAATACGAACTGAAGAAAACCGACGGACGCGCCCGCCGTGGCCGTTTGATCTTTGAGCGCGGGACTGTAGAAACCCCAGCATTTATGCCGGTAGGAACGTACGGGACCGTAAAAGGAATGACCCCAGAAGAAGTCAAAGGAACCGGTGCCGAAATCTTGCTTGGCAACACCTTCCACCTTTGGCTGCGTCCGGGTCAAGAGGTAATGCGACTGCACGGGGATTTGCATGACTTTATGCAGTGGCAAGGACCCATCTTGACCGACTCTGGCGGCTTCCAAGTCTTCAGCTTGGGCGATATCCGTAAAATCACCGAAGAAGGGGTTCATTTCCGTAACCCTGTGAATGGTGATCGCATCTTTATGGATGCGGAAAAATCGATGGAGATCCAATATGACCTTGGCTCAGACATCGTGATGATTTTTGATGAGTGTACCCCTTACCCAGCGACGCACGCGGAAGCGAAAAAGTCGATGGAGATGTCACTACGCTGGGCAAAGCGCAGTCGTAACCATTTTGACAAATTAGGTAACAAAAATGCGCTGTTCGGTATCGTGCAAGGTGGTGTATATGAAGACCTGCGCGATGTATCGGTCAAAGGGCTCACTGAGATTGGCTTTGACGGTTATGCTGTCGGTGGTTTGGCCGTGGGTGAGCCAAAAGAAGACATGCACCGCATCTTGGAGCATACCTGTCCGCAACTACCAGAAGATAAGCCCCGCTATCTGATGGGCGTGGGTAAGCCTGAAGATTTGGTGGAAGGCGTTCGTCGTGGCGTAGACATGTTTGATTGTGTGATGCCAACCCGAAATGCCCGCAACGGCCACCTCTTTATTACCGGCGGTGTGATCAAGATCCGTAATGCGAAACATAAAAGTGATACCTCGCCACTGGATCCAGAGTGTGACTGTTACACTTGCCGCCATTACAGCCGTGCTTACTTGCACCATTTAGACCGCTGTAACGAAATTCTTGGCGCGCGCCTCAATACCATCCATAACTTACGTTACTATCAACGAGTGATGGAAGGTTTGCGTCACGCGATTGACGAAGGTAGATTAGATGCCTTTGTAGAGGATTTCTACGCGCGTCGTGGCAAGGAAGTGCCGCCGCTCGACTGATTTCGAATTCAACAACTAGAACGAGGACGTGATTGAATGTTTATCTCACAAGCTCACGCAGCCGCTGAAGCCGGACCACAAGGTGGTGGTATGCAGCTATTTATCATGCTTGGCCTTTTTGCGGTGATTTTCTACTTTATGATTTACCGCCCGCAAGCCAAACGTGTTAAAGAGCACAAGAACTTGATGGCTTCTATGAGCAAAGGGGACGAAGTACTGACCGGTGGTGGTTTGGTGGGTAAAATCACCCAAATCGCTGAAGACAATGATTTTATTGTCATCGCCCTGAACGACGACAACGAAGTGACGATTAAAAAAGACTTCGTGACCGCTGTTCTACCTAAGGGTACCATCCAGTCTCTTTAATTCTCGCAACCATAAAGGATGCATGCTGTGCTAAACCGTTATCCTTTGTGGAAGTACATCATGTTGCTGGTAATCTTGGTTACCGGCATCGTGTATGCGCTTCCCAATTTATACGGTGAAGATCCAGCAGTACAAATTTCCGGGGCGCGTGGCGCCTCGGTAGATATGACTGCGCTGGACTCCATCAAACAAACCCTCGAATCCAACGATCTCTCCTATCAATCTATCGCGCTCGAAGACGGCACCGTGTTGGCCCGCTTTAAAGACACTGAGACCCAAATCAGTGCTCGCGATCTTCTGATGTCCCGTTTTGATAGCAACGACTATGTGGTGGCGTTAAACCTGGCTCCGGCGACGCCGACTTGGCTAGACGCGCTGGGTGCCACGCCAATGAAGCTTGGTCTTGACTTGCGTGGCGGTGTGCACTTTCTCATGGAAGTGGACATGGACGCGGCACTCGAAAAGCTGATGACGCAGCAGGAAGACAGCTTCCGTACTGACCTGCGCGAAGCGCGTATTCGCTACCGCGGCATTCGAATTGAAGATAATACCCGCGTTGTGGTGCTGTTGCGTAATGCGCAAGACACGGACAAAGCACTTGAGCTACTGTCGAACAACTATCTGGATATGAACTTCTCGGTAGATGACGATCAAGGCAAACTGACTGCCGTCTACAAAGAAGAACGCCTGAAAGAAATTCGTAATTACGCAGTGGCCCAAAACATCACCATTTTGCGTAACCGTGTGAATGAGTTAGGTGTGGCCGAGCCATTGGTGCAACGTCAAGGCGCAAGCCGGATTGTGGTTGAGCTTCCGGGTGTACAAGATACGGCGCGTGCGAAAGAAATTCTTGGCGCGACGGCGACCTTGGAATTTCGCGAAGTGGATCAAGACGCCGACTTGTCTGCTGCCATGGCTGGCCGAGTGCCGCCGGGTAGCGAGCTGATGATGACCCGTGATGGTCGTCCAACCGTGTTGAAAAAGCGCGTGATCCTGACCGGGTCTCATATTACCGATGCGAGCTCGTCGCGTGACGAATACAGCCGTCCTCAAGTCAATATCTCGCTAGATAGCGAAGGTGGCGACAAGATGTCGGACTTCAGTAAACGCCATATTGGTGAACTGATGGCAACGGTTTTCGCTGAGTACAAAGACAGCGGAGAGCGCGACGAAAACGGTAAAGTGATCTTGGAAAAACACGAAGAAGTGATCAACCAAGCGACGATTCAATCGGCGTTGGGGCGTAACTTCCGGATTACTGGCATCGACTCGCCTGCAGAAGCACACAACCTCGCGTTGCTGTTACGTGCAGGTGCCTTGATTGCTCCCATATCTATTGTTGAAGAGCGCACCATTGGTCCATCTATGGGGCAGCAAAACATCAATATGGGAGTACAAGCCTGTATCTGGGGATTGGTCGCGGTGATGATCTTCACCTTGATTTACTACCGTCGCTTTGGCCTTTTTGCTAACTGTGCGTTGTTTGCGAATATCGTGCTGATCATCGGTATCATGTCTTTGATTCCTGGGGCGACCATGACGCTACCCGGCATTGCCGGCATTGTCCTCACCGTGGGGATGGCCGTGGATGCGAATGTACTTATCTTTGAGCGTATCCGCGAGGAGCTGATTGAAGGGCGTAATCCACAACATGCGATTGATCGGGGTTACTCCAATGCCTTCAGTACCATTGCTGATGCCAACATCACTACATTGATTACTGCCATCATCTTGTTTGCAGTGGGTACAGGGGCAATCAAAGGCTTTGCTGTGACGCTGTCGATCGGTATTTTGACCTCAATGTTTACGGCCATTATCGGTACACGTGCGCTGGTTAACCTGGTGTACGGCGGTAAACGCGTCAAGAAACTGTCGATTTAAGGGAGCCAAGCATGTTTCAAATTTTTAAACCAGACATGTCGATCAACTTTATGCGTTGGTCCAAGTTGGCCTTCGTTTTTTCGCTTRTCATGATTGCCGCGTCTGTGGTCACCCTGTCAACCAAATGGTTGAATTGGGGGCTGGACTTTACTGGCGGAACCCTGATTGAAGTCGGCTTCGAACAGCCGGCAGATTTGCCTGCAATTCGTGAAGCCTTATCCGCTGATGGGTTTGACGATGCGGTGGTGCAAAACTTCGGCAGCGCTACGGATGTGATGGTCCGTTTGCGTCCGCGCGATGATATGCAGGGCGAAAATCTGGGTAACGAAGTGCTCCGTGCGATCAAAGAAGGCACGGGTGAAGCAGTTGAAATGCGCCGGATTGAGTTTGTGGGTCCAAACGTCGGGGACGAACTGACCGAAGCGGGTGGTCTGGCGATCATCATTGCCTTGGTTTGTATTTTGATCTACGTCTCATTCCGCTTTGAGTGGCGTCTGGCTGCCGGTGCGGTTATGGCGTTGGCGCATGATGTGATCATCACCTTAGGGATCTTCTCACTGTTCCAAGTTGAAGTAGACTTGACCATTGTTGCTGCGTTGCTAACGGTGGTGGGTTACTCGTTGAACGATACCATCGTGGTATTTGACCGGATTCGTGAAAACTTCCGTAAGCTGCGTAAAGGCGAGTCGGATGAGATCATCAACGCCTCTATCTCACAAACCTTAAGCCGGACCACGATTACATCCGGGACCACGTTGTTTGTGGTCATCGCCCTATTCACCTTGGGCGGTTCAATGATCCACGGGTTTGCCATGGCATTGCTGATTGGTATCACGGTAGGTACGTATTCTTCGATTTACGTTGCGTCAGCGTTGGCACTGAAACTGGGGATTACTCGCGAGCACTTGCTGGTACCCGAGGTGGAAAAAGAAGGTCAAGAGTTCGACTCTATGCCTTAATGCTGTCGGCTACCGACTCGGTGGCCGCGGCTTTACCATTCAGTTTGGTAATAAAAAAAGCGGCGCTCGATGAGCACCGCTTTTTTCTTGTTTCGTCTGTCGTGTCGATTATTTCTTCATCGACTCAGGCGCATTCTCACGCACTTTTGCCAGCATACCTTTCACGATACGTGGGTTACCACTGACAATGTTGCCTGAGTGCATGTAATCGGTGCCGCCACTAAAGTCGGTACAAATCGCACCCGCTTCACGAGCAATCAGCTCACCGGCCGCAAGGTCCCACGGCTTAAGGCCAAGCTCAAAGAAACCGTCCACACGGCCAGCGGCCACGTAGCACAGATCCAAGGCTGCTGAACCGGTACGACGGAAGTCTGCGCAATCAACAAACAAAGCACTGATCACGGCCATAAAGCCTTCAGCATGTTGCTTCGCTTTGAAGGGGAAACCCGTCGCGAGGATAGTGCCGTTCAGATCTTTTGCGCTGCCGGTACGGATACGTTTGTTGTTAAGTTGCGCGCCAGCACCGCGTTGTGCGGTGAATAGCTCGTTACGCATTGGGTCATACACGCAGCCGATTTCGGTGCGGCCTTTAATGCGCACAGCGATAGAAACGCTGAAGTGAGGTAAGCCATTAACGAAGTTAGTGGTGCCATCCAGTGGGTCGATGATCCATTGATAGTCGCTATCTTTACCTTCCGCAACGCCAGATTCTTCACCAACGATGGTGTGGTCAGGGTAGGACTTTTTGATGATGTCGATGATGATTTGCTCAGCACCTTTGTCCACATTGGTGACAAAGTCATTGGTGCCTTTTTGCGCGGTTTCGATGTTGTCTCTGTGTTCTGCAGATTTAGCGATAAAGTCGCCAGCCTTCCGTGCAGCACGGACGGCGATGTTTAGCATCGGATGCATACGATTTTCCCAACGGATGTTAAAGAACGAAAGCGGGCGCGAGTATAACAGAGCTGGATGAAAAGGAAAGTGGTTATTTTTTCATCGCCACGGATCAGGCAATTAGCGCGGTAACATGTTTTTCGTCAATAGTCGCTCTTGTCCTAGCTGAGAAGTATTATCGATTGCACTGTGATAAACTGCGCAGATCTTTCAGACCTCTGCTTGCGGGTAGTCAAAGCCAATAATTACCCCAGTAGTGCAAGAGACGACGATAACACCATGCTAGATCAAATTCGCGTAGTGCTAGTGGGCACTTCCCACTCCGGCAATATCGGCTCGGCGGCACGAGCCATGAAAGTAATGGGCTTAAGCCGTATGACCCTAGTGGCACCTCAATGTGACGTTGATGGGCAAGCCATTGCACTGGCTGCCGGTGCCAGTGATATCGCCAATAACGCGCGAGTGGTGGACACGCTTGAAGAAGCCGTGGCCGATTGTGGCTTGGTGATTGGGACCAGTGCACGCAGCCGAACGCTAGAATGGCCGATGCTAGATGCCCGCGAGTGTGGGAAAAAGGCCTTGTCTGAAGCACCGTCTCATCCGGTTGCGATTGTGTTCGGCCGTGAGCGCACAGGACTCACAAATGAGGAGTTGCAAACCTGTCATTATCATGTCGCCATTCCTGCCAACCCAGATTATAGCTCGTTGAATTTGGCCATGGCGGTGCAAACACTCTGCTATGAGCTGCGTATGGCATGGTTAGAAAGCCAAGCGTATCAAGGCGAGAGTCAGGTTCAAGACTATCCGCTTAATGAAGAGCTGAGCCGTTTTTACCAACACCTTGAAAAGGTGTTAACCCAAACCGGTTTTATTCGTAAACAGCATCCTGGCATGGTAATGACCAAATTGCGTCGTCTGTTTAATCGTGCAAGGCTGGAGAGCCAAGAGCTTAATATTCTGCGAGGCGTCTTGTCGTCGGTTGAAAAAGGGACCCAGCCAACAGGCGCATCACCATCCAATAAAGAGAATTCATAACGGCATTGATCGATTTCATTGGCACGACGTAATAGGGCAAATAAAACCTGACTAAATTACTCAGGTAAATACTTGACCAAAACACTCAAGTATGTAACCATTTGACCATCTATTCACCACAGGTAGCGTGTTATGAGACTGACTTCGAAAGGCCGTTATGCGGTAACCGCGATGCTCGATGTCGCCCTTCATTCTGAGCAGGGCCCGGTGCCACTGGYGGACATTTCTGAGCGTCAAGGCATTTCATTGTCTTACCTTGAGCAACTTTTCTCTCGCCTACGCAAGGCGGGGCTAGTGAGCAGTGTTCGTGGCCCAGGCGGTGGTTATCGTCTTGGTGTAGAAGCCACTGATATCGCGGTAGGTGCCGTGATCGCGGCGGTTGACGAATCCGTAGACGCCACTAAGTGCCAAGGTAAAGCTGATTGTCAAGGCGGTACTCGCTGTTTGACGCATACCTTGTGGCGCGATTTAAGTGCCCGTATAAGCGGTTTTCTAAATGACATCACGCTCGGTGAGCTGATGCAAGATAACGAAGTGAAGCAAGTAGCAGATCGTCAGGACGCTAAACTGGATGCCACCTTGGCGCCCAGACATTCTTTTAGCTCACAAGTAAAGCAAGACAGTGCCACCATTGGTGTCAATGTTCGCTCCTGATGACCATGTCGGTGTAATTGGAGAAAAACATGAAATTGCCCATTTATTTTGATTACTCAGCCACGTGTCCGGTTGACCCGCGTGTGGCTGAAAAAATGAGTCAGTACCTGACTATGGACGGGTTCTTTGGTAACCCGGCCTCTCGCTCGCACCGTTTTGGCTGGCAGGCAGAAGAAGCGGTGGATACCGCTCGTGAGCACATCGCGAACTACTGTAATGCTGATCCTCGTGAAATCGTCTTTACCTCTGGTGCGACCGAGTCTGACAACTTGGCAATTAAAGGCATCGCTCACTTCTACGCGAAAAAAGGCAAGCACGTCATTACTTGTAAAACCGAGCATAAAGCGGTGTTGGACCCATGCCGTCAACTCGAACGTGAAGGTTTTGAAGTTACCTACCTTGAGCCAGAAGAAAATGGCTTGGTAGACATGAAAAAGCTCGAAGCAGCGATGCGTGACGACACAATCTTAGTGTCTATCATGCACGTGAACAACGAGATCGGTGTGATTCAAGATATCGCGGCCATTGGCGAACTGTGCCGTGAGCGCAAGATCATGTTCCATGTCGATGCGGCGCAATCTATCGGTAAACTGCCTATCGATGTGCAAGAAATGAAAGTGGACCTGATTTCATTCAGCGCCCACAAAGCCTACGGACCTAAAGGTATCGGGGCGCTGTATGTTCGCCGTAAACCTCGCGTGCGTATCGAAGCGCAAATGCACGGTGGTGGCCACGAACGCGGTATGCGTTCAGGTACACTCCCTACCCACCAAATCGTGGGCATGGGTGAAGCGTTCCGTATTGCCAAAGAAGAGCGTGAAAAAGATTACCAACACGCACTGGCATTGCGTAACCGCTTCTACGAAGGCGTTAAAGATCTGGAAGAAGTCTACGTCAACGGTGATATGGAACAGCGTGTTCCACACAACCTAAACGTAAGCTTTGCGTTTGTTGAAGGCGAATCTTTGCTGATGGCATTGAAAGACCTTGCCGTTTCTTCAGGCTCAGCCTGTACGTCAGCAAGCCTTGAGCCTTCTTACGTATTGCGTGCACTGGGACGTGACGATGAGCTTGCACACAGCTCACTGCGTTTCTCATTTGGCCGCTTCACCACCGAGGAAGAAGTGGACTACGCGGTTGAAAAAGTCCGCGAAGCGGTTAACAAACTGCGTGAAATGTCTCCATTGTGGGATATGTACAAAGACGGTATCGACCTAAGTACCGTTGAATGGGCGCACCACTAATTCAAAAAACGCGCCAGCTGGCAACAGTGAGCAATCATATTTGAGGAAACGATTATGGCTTACAGCGATAAAGTAATTGACCACTACGAAAACCCACGTAACGTCGGTGCGTTTGAAAAAGATGATCCGTCTGTCGGTAGCGGCATGGTGGGTGCGCCGGCTTGTGGTGACGTTATGAAGCTACAAATCAAGGTGAACGACCAAGGCATCATCGAAGACGCCAAATTTAAAACCTACGGCTGTGGGTCAGCGATTGCATCAAGCTCGCTGGTGACTGAGTGGGTAAAAGGCCGCTCAATTGATGATGCCGCCGCGATCAAAAACTCAGAGATCGCTGAAGAGCTAGAACTTCCGCCGGTAAAAGTGCACTGCTCTATCTTGGCAGAAGACGCTATCAAAGCGGCAGTGAGTGATTACRAGAAAAAACACCAGCAGTAAAACCAAGGGGTTGTTGTAACTATGGCGATTACCATGACACAAGCGGCATCTGATCGCGTCAGAGCTTTTTTGGATAACCGAGGCAAAGGCATTGGCCTGCGACTGGGTGTCAGAACGTCAGGTTGCTCAGGCATGGCTTATGTCCTTGAGTTTGCTGATGAGCTGCAAGAAGGCGATCAGGTGTTCGAACGTGACGGTGTAAAGGTGATTGTCGACAGCAAAAGCCTGCTTTATCTCGAAGGGACAGAGCTGGACTTTGTGAAAGAAGGCCTAAATGAGGGCTTTCAGTTCAACAACCCTAACGTGAGCAGCGAGTGTGGTTGTGGCGAAAGCTTTAACGTGTAATTCGTGAGAGCACATGAATCATTTTGAACTCTTCGAGCTACCGTACCAGTTTGAGCTGGACGGTAGCTCGCTTTCTTCCACATTCCGGGAACTGCAACGTCAGTACCACCCCGACAATGTGGCTAGCCAAGACGATAAGACTCGTCTTCAGGCGGTACAGAAAGCATCCCAAATAAACGATGCGTTCCAGACCTTAAAAGATCCGGTGAGTCGCGCAGAATACATGCTGCTCCTGCAAGGCATTGACTTGAAAGACGAGCAACAGACCATGCAGGATCCGGAGTTTTTAATGCAGCAAATGATGCTGCGCGAAGAACTTGAGTCAATCACCGACAGTCATGACGACGCGGCATTGTTTGATTTTGGTGAGAAAGCCCAAGCGCTTTACGACAGCTTGATTGCGGATGTTAAAACCGCGCTAGCACAATCGCAGTGGCAAGATGCTGCGGTGATCGTTCGTAAGCTCAAGTTTGCGGTCAAACTTCGTCAAGAAGTCGAACGCGTTGAAGATCAGCTCATGGGCTGATGTTGCACTTATTCGCCTGTCAACGCAGTAAAGTTTAAGGATTCGACATGGCACTGTTACAGATTTCAGAACCCGGTCAAAGTGCTGCGCCGCACGAGCACAAACACGCGGTGGGCATTGATTTAGGGACCACCAACACCTTGGTAGCGTCGGTGCGAAGTGGCAAGGCGACCACCTTGAACGACCATCAAGACCGACCTTTGATCCCCTCCGTCGTCCACTACGGTGAAGAGACTGTTTCTGTCGGTTACGATGCGCTAGACAAAGTGCAGACAGACAGCGCGAACACCTTGGTGTCCGTGAAACGTATGATGGGACGCTCATTGGAAGATGTCCAAGCCCGCTACCCTAATTTGCCTTATCAGTTTTCTAAAACCGAAAACGGTCTTCCACAAGTCGAGACACGTCGAGGGGCGATTAACCCAGTTCAAGGTTCGGCCGATATTTTACGTGCCGTTCGTGAGCGCGCAGAGGACAGCCTAGGCGACGCCTTAGAAGGCGTGGTCATTACGGTGCCTGCTTACTTTGACGATGCGCAGCGCGCAGGGACCAAAGATGCGGCCAAACTTGCAGGCCTTAATGTCTTGCGCCTGCTTAATGAGCCAACTGCAGCGGCGATTGCCTACGGCCTCGACTCTGGTCAAGAAGGCGTGATTGCCGTTTACGACCTTGGCGGCGGTACCTTTGATATTTCTATTTTGCGCCTTTCGAAAGGGGTGTTTGAGGTCATGGCCACGGGCGGTGACTCGGCACTGGGTGGCGACGATTTTGACCACTTGGTTGAACAGTGGATCTGCGAGCAAGCCGGATTTGAAACCCTGAGTGGTGATGAGCGTCGTACGGTGCTTCACGCGGCGACACAAGCCAAAATTGCGCTATCGTCGGCGGACACCACTGCCATTGATGTGCTTGGTTGGCAGGGCGTGCTGACGCGAGAAACGTTCGATCAGCTGGTGGCGCCACTGATCAAGAAAACCTTGATGTCGTGCCGTCGTGCACTGAAAGATGCCAGTGTCAGTGCTGATGAAGTGCTGGAAGTGGTTATGGTGGGCGGCTCAACCCGTGTGCCTGCGGTTCGTGAGCAGGTTGGCCAATTCTTCGGTCGTGAGCCCCTCACTAGCATTGACCCAGATAAAGTGGTTGCCATGGGCGCGGCCACTCAAGCGGATATTTTAGTTGGCAACAAGCCAGACTCTGACATGTTGTTGTTGGATGTGATCCCCTTGTCACTCGGTATTGAGACCATGGGTGGCTTGGTGGAAAAAATCATTCCACGTAATACCACGATTCCTGTCGCCAAAGCGCAAGAGTTTACGACCTTCAAAGACGGCCAAACCGGCATGAAAGTGCATGTAGTACAAGGCGAGCGTGAGATGGTCGACGACTGTCGCTCACTGGCCCAGTTTAGCCTGAAAGGCATTCCACCCATGACGGCTGGCGCCGCACATGTGCGCGTTACCTATCAAGTGGATGCTGACGGCTTGCTGTCTGTCACCGCGATGGAAAAATCAACCGAGGTTGAAGCGTCCATCCAAGTGAAGCCGTCTTATGGGCTCAGCGATGACGAGATCGCTACGATGATCAAATCATCGTTTACCCATGCGGCAGAAGACAAAGACGCGCGCTACTTAGCGGAGCAGCGTGTTGAAGCTGACCGCGTGATTGAAGGGCTGCTTGTTGCGATGCAACAAGATGGCGATACCTTGCTTGATGCCGATGAGCAACAAGCAGTGGTGAATGAAATAGAAAAACTGATCGCTCTGCGCAACGGTGATGATGGCGCTGCGATAGAAGCCGGAATCAAAGCGCTGGATAAAGCAAGCCAGACCTTTGCGGCACGTCGCATGGACCAATCGATTCGTCATGCGTTGGCCGGCCAATCCATTGATGAGGTGTAATCATGCCTAAGATTATTGTTCTGCCACACCAAGATTTGTGTCCAGAAGGCGCAGAATTAGAGGCCAAAGAAGGTGAAACGGTTCTCGACGTGGCGCTAAAAAACGGTATTGGGATCGAACATGCCTGTGAAAAGTCCTGTGCCTGTACCACATGTCACATCATTGTTCGTGAAGGCTTCGACTCACTCGACGAAAGTGACGAGCTAGAAGACGATATGCTGGATAAAGCGTGGGGGCTGGAGCCTGAATCGCGTCTCGGCTGTCAGGCAAAAATCACGGATGAAGATCTCGTGGTCGAGATCCCACGTTATACCCTCAACCATGCGGCAGAAAACCATTAATCCAAGCCGCTAAGGACGGAGAAGCAAGATGAGCTTGAAATGGACAGACTCACGCGATATCGCGATTGAACTGAGTGATACCTACCCAGATGTAGACCCTAAAGCGGTACGGTTTACGGATTTACACCGTTGGATCACTGAGTTAGAGGATTTTGATGACGATCCGGAGCGTTCCAATGAGCGTATCCTAGAAGCGATCATCATGTGTTGGATGGATGAGCTAGACTGAGGGTTAACTCTCGTGAGTGGCTGATAATACTTGTATTTTAGCCACTGCCTCGGCACAGTATCTGTGGCCTAATATCTAACACATTATTAAAAGCGGGCCAATCGGCTCGCTTTTTTACATTCAACTGGCTGTCATCGACCTCGATTAAGATAGCCGGATGACGCTGCGCAGCAAAAAGCAGCGCGATAGTACAAGGAGTGCAACTATGTCTGAAACATTAATGGTTACTTTGTCGCATGAACCGGCAGCCGCGCATTGGGGCGAGAACGCCTTGGTCTCATTTGAGGCGGATAAAGCGGTTGTACACGCGCCAAAAGGCGAGACGCAACGCGATAGAGTACAGCAAGCCGCTCGCAAGCTTGAAGGGCAAGGCGTACCAGCATTAACGCTTGGTGGTGACCAGTGGGACTTGGAACTGGCGTGGGCGTTCTATCAAGGTTTGCGCGGCCCGAAAAATACCGTCGCATTAGAACAGGCGGTGCTCAGTGGCGCCGATGCCGATGAGTTCGTCCTGCGCCAGCAAGTGGGCGATTGGGTGCGCGACATTATCAACCAAACTGCAGAAGAAGTGGGTCCTCACCAACTAGCCGCCCGTGCGGGGGAGTTTGTTAAATCCATGGCCCCGGAAGCGGTCAGTTATAAAATTATTTCTGGCACCGATTTGCTTGAGCAAGGCTGGAACGGCATTTACACCGTTGGACGTGGTTCGGCGCGTAAACCGACCATGCTGCAGCTTGACTTCAACCCAACTGGTGATGAATCTGCCCCTGTCTATGCGTGTTTAGTGGGGAAAGGGATCACCTTCGACTCGGGCGGTTACAGCATTAAGCCGTCTGACTTTATGGCGTCGATGAAAGCCGATATGGGGGGGGCTGCCACCGCGACCGGCGCATTAGCGATGGCGATTGCTAAAGGGCTGGATAAGCGCGTCAAACTGATCCTATGCTGCGCAGAAAACATGATCTCAAGCAGCGCCTATAAGCTTGGGGATATCATTACCTACAAAAACGGTGTGACGGTCGAAGTGCTCAACACTGATGCGGAAGGCCGATTAGTCTTAGCCGATGGTCTGATGTACGCCAGTGAACATAAGCCTGAACTCTTGATTGATTGTGCGACCCTAACCGGTGCAGCGAAAGCCGCGCTGGGTAATGACTATCACGCTTTATTCAGTTTTGACGACTCGCTGGCGCATCGCACCCTTGAAGCGGCGCAGCAAGAAGGTGAAGGCATGTGGCCGCTGCCACTGGCAGAATTCCACCGTAAACTCTTGCCTTCATCGTTCGCGGACATTGCTAATGCGTCTTCTGGTGCATACATGCCAGGCGCGAGCACCGCGGCTGCGTTCTTGTCCTACTTCGTGGATGATTATCAAAAAGGTTGGATGCACGTTGATTGCTCCGGTACCTATCGTAAAGCCGCGAATGACAAATGGGCGGTGGGCGCGACCGGTATGGGTGTGAAAACCCTCGCTCGTGTGTTGTTGGATGAGGCGAAATAATCGCTCATTGACTGAAAACAGGCGAAGCATGTCACTGATTTTTTGTGCCAGTTAACGCTTCGCCTGATTAGGCTTAGGGCGCACGGATAAAGTCTGCTAGGGTAGGCCCTTATCGTCCCTTGAGGCCCATTATAGAGAGTGAAAGGAAAAGCGAATGACCATTGAACGCACTTTTTCTATCGTCAAGCCTGATGCCGTAGAGCGTAACCTCATTGGTGCTATCTATCAGCGTATCGAAAGTGCTGGTTTGCGTATTGTCGCAGCGAAAATGCTGCATCTGACCAAGGAGCAAGCAGAAGGGTTTTATGCCGAACACCAAGGCAAACCGTTCTTTGCGTCACTGGTCGAGTTTATGACCTCGGGTCCCATTATGGTCCAAGTGCTAGAAGGTGAGGGCGCGATTAGCCGTTATCGCGAGCTAATGGGGAAAACCAACCCAGAAGAAGCGGCCTGTGGCACCTTGCGCGCCGATTTTGCAGAAAGCATGCAATACAACTCAGTGCATGGCTCGGATAGCCCCGCGTCTGCTGAGCGTGAAATTGCTTACTTCTTCACGGCCGATGAGATCCATCCTCGTTGCTAATCCCGCTTTTAGCGCACGGGTGTTTTAAAAAGAGGCGTTGGCCTCTTTTTTTACGTCTTAAGTGCAAATAACCCTGCTCGCTGAGAGTGGAAACTGTGATCTAAAGCTTGTACAATTTCGCGCCTTGAGCGCGCACGCCAGCTCCTTGTTAGCACAACAGGGTGGACAAGCAGCGTGCCGCAATGGCGAATATACTTGTCTTTACCACACAGCTAGTTCTTACGAGGCAACCCCCAATGACAACAGAGAAAGTTAATCTGCTTGATTTTGACAGGCAGGCACTCCGTGCATATTTTGCTGACGAGCTCGGCGAAAAGGCATTCCGTGCCGACCAAGTCATGAAGTGGATCTATCACTTCGGTTGCGACGACTTCGATGAGATGAACAACATCAACAAGAAGTTGCGTGAGAAACTCAAGCGTGTGGCGGAGATCCGCGCACCAGAAGTGGCATCGGCCCAGTACTCAAAAGATGGCACCATTAAATGGGCCATGCGTGTGGCTGGTCAAGATGTTGAAACCGTCTATATCCCAGAAGATGACCGGGCTACCTTGTGTGTGTCTTCGCAGGTTGGTTGTGCGTTGGACTGTAAATTCTGCTCGACCGGTGCCCAAGGCTTTAACCGTAACTTGCGCGTGTCTGAGATCATCGGTCAGGTATGGCGTGCGGCGAAAGAAATCGGGATTGAAAAAGAAACTGGTCGCCGTCCGATCACCAACGTGGTGATGATGGGCATGGGCGAGCCGTTACTGAACATGAAAAATCTGATCCCAGCGTTGAACCTGATGCTAGATGATAACGCCTACGGCCTATCGAAGCGTCGCGTGACGGTCTCAACCTCAGGGGTTGTGTCAGGTCTTGAGCAAATGATCGGTAAAATCGACGTGGCGTTGGCGATTTCTCTGCATGCGCCGAATGATGAGCTTCGTAGCCAGATCATGCCAATCAATGACCGCTGGGACATTGAGGCATTCCTTGATGCCGTGCGCCGTTATATTGCGACATCGAATGCGAACCGTGGTCGTGTCACGGTTGAGTATATTTTGCTCGATCATGTCAATGATTATATGGAGCATGCGCGTCAGCTCGCAGAGCTACTGAAAGATACGCCAGCGAAGATTAACCTTATTCCATTTAACCCGTATCCTGAGTCTCCGTACAAGAAACCGAGTAATTCTCGTATCGATAGGTTTATGAAAACCTTGATGGAATACGACTTTACCGTGACGGTACGCAAGACGCGTGGAGATGATATTGATGCCGCTTGTGGGCAATTAGCCGGCGATATCATTGATCGAACCAAACGCGCCGAGAAGCGACTGGGTGCACAGGAGGTTATCCCTGTTCGTCCAGTCTGACCGATAGGCTCAGAAAAAAGGATAGGGACATGCACCGTACTGGCTGTGTACTCTTACTCATCATGACGTTGGCTGGATGTGCCACGCCAGTAGAAAAGCAAAAAAGTTCAGAATTTGATAGTATTCGGGCAGCGGATGCCCGAATATCACTGGGATTAGGCTACCTAAACAGTGATCGCTATCAACAAGCGCAGCAAAACTTACAACAAGCGCTACGATATGCGCCAGACTACTATCGTGCCTTGCTGTCAATGGCGTATTATCAACAACGTGTCGGAGAAAGTGAAAAAGCCGACCGTTTTTATCAACAAGCATTGCGCCAGGCGCCCGATAATGGCGACGTATATAACAATTACGGTGTATTTTTGTGTGAGCAGCGGCGTTTTGCTGCGGCGAAGCAAGCATTTTTGCAAGCCATTGCGCAACCGTATTATCATCGGGTGTCAGACAGTTATGAAAATGCCGCCTTTTGTCAGCTAACGGCTGGGGAAAGGCAAAGTGCAAAAGCCTTGTTTGAAAAAGCCGTCGATCATGACCCACTTCGAGTACGGTCAGGATTGCAACTTGCCAAACTTGAAATCGAAGATGGGCAAGAGACGCGTGCTATCGCACGTATTCAACGTCTGCAAAGACAGGTCGGCGAGCGCCCTGCGGGGTTGCTGCTTTTAGTGAAGGCACATCAACAACAAGGCAACGCGGAGCAAGCTGCCCATGATGCACAACGATTGGCGCAACAGTTTCCAGAATCCAAAGAATATCAATTGTACCTAGCGAATGAATACTGAACAGACGGAAGAACAAGCGCAAACGCATACTCAACCTGCGCCCGGGGAAGTATTAAAGCAAGCGCGTGAAAAAATGGGCTGGAGTGTTCGCGATGTTGCCGACAGGCTGAGATTGCGCGTGAGCGTGATTGAAGATCTCGAAAACAACAATCCAGATACCGATCAATTGGCCACGTTTACACGTGGCTATTTGCGATCCTACGCCAAACTGATGCAAATTGACGCCGATAGCCTGATTGGTACCAGCGATATGGAAGCCAGCAGTGCTGAAACGGTGCAAAAAATGCAGAGCTTTTCACGCAAAACACGTCGTCAGAAAAGCGAGAGCCGTTTGATGATGCTCTCAGGAGCGATTGCGCTGATCTTGGTTGGGATCACGGGTGCTTGGTACTGGCAAAATCAACAAACCGTTGAACCGTTAGTGCCACAGCAAGCAGCGGACGAGTTGGTAACCACGCCGAATGACACCGATACCATGCCGGTGGCTGAGCCACTTCCAGAAGCCGCGCCGCAAGAAACACAAAGCGATGAGCCTGCACAAGCACCTATCTCGGACGCTGAACCAGAGCCATCGGTGCCGGCCTCTAGCGAAGGACAACAAGCGACACAAGCCGTGGCGCCAGAGTCAACGACCAGCGAACCGAGCATCAGCGAACAAATCGATGAAGCCCAGCGCGCTGCCAATGACAGTGTCGGCAATGATAACGAAGCGCCGGTCGCTGCGGACAACACATTGGTCATGCGCTTTAGCAGCGATTGCTGGATTGACGTCCGTGATGCCACCGGTGCGCGCTTGGCCACGGGCATTAAAACCAACGGCGATGCACTGACTTTAAACGGTGAGCCGCCTTATCAACTGGTATTGGGCGCCCCGAGTGCGGTGACCATTACTTTTAATGGCGATAATATTGATCTTGATGGCTATCCAACCGGCCAAGTGGCACGGTTGCGCCTTCCGCAGTAATCAGAGAACGTCGACATGCATACCGAATCCCCGATTAAACGCCGTCCGTCTAAACGTATTTACGTCGGTAATGTTCCCATTGGTGATGGTGCGCCGATAGCGGTGCAATCGATGACCAATACACGCACCACAGATGTAGATGCCACAGTAGCGCAAATTAAAGCGCTAGAAAAAGTGGGCGCCGACATTGTACGTGTCTCGGTACCGACGATGGATGCGGCTGAAGCCTTTAAATTGATCAAGGCGCAAACCTCGATCCCGTTGGTCGCGGATATCCACTTTGACTACCGTATTGCCTTAAAAGTCGCAGAATACGGTGTGGATTGCTTGCGCATCAATCCCGGTAATATAGGCCGTGAAGAACGCATTCGTGCCGTGGTGGATGCTGCGCGAGATAAGAATATCCCGATCCGTATTGGCGTGAATGGCGGCTCACTGGAGCGTGATTTACAAGAAAAATATGGCGAACCGACCCCAGACGCGCTAGTTGAGTCAGCGATGCGCCATGTCGATATCCTGGATCGGCTCAACTTTGATCAATTTAAAGTCAGCGTGAAAGCCTCAGACGTATTCTTGGCCGTCGAGTCATATCGAAAATTGGCGCAGCAAATCGATCAACCGCTGCACCTTGGCATTACCGAAGCGGGTGGCGCCCGTGCGGGTGCGGTTAAATCTGCGGTGGGCCTAGGGATGCTATTAGCGGAAGGCATTGGTGATACCTTGCGTGTATCCCTTGCCGCTGATCCGGTAGAAGAAATCAAAGTCGGTTTTGATATTTTAAAATCACTGCGGATCCGTTCACGCGGGGTGAACTTTATTGCCTGCCCAAGCTGTTCGCGTCAAGAATTTGATGTGATAGGAACCGTGAATGCGCTCGAGCAGCGCCTTGAAGACATCACCACGCCGATGGATGTTTCTGTCATTGGCTGTGTGGTGAATGGGCCCGGTGAAGCCGAAGTCTCTCACCTAGGCTTGGCGGGTGGCAACAAACGCAGCGCCTATTACCTCGATGGCAAGCGTCAGAAAGAGCGTTTTGATAACGAGAACCTTGTCGACGCACTTGAGGCAAAAATTCGCGCGAAAGCGGCGATGATGGATGAAAAGAACCGCATCGACGTCTCACAAATTGAAAAGGAAGGCGAAGCCTAACGGCCGCCTTCTCCATTCTCACTCTTTAATCGGTAACGGAAGTTAACGTGGCTAAAACAATTCAAGCAATTCGAGGCATGAACGATTGCCTCCCGTCTCAGTCTCCCCTATGGCAAAAACTAGAGAACACGGTCAAGCAGGTGGTCAGTGCTTACGGGTATAGCGAAGTACGCATGCCTATCGTGGAAGCAACCCATCTTTTTAGCCGCGCCATCGGTGAAGTCACCGACGTTGTCGAAAAAGAAATGTACACCTTTGATGATCGCAATGGTGACAGCCTCACACTGCGTCCTGAAGGGACAGCGGGTTGTGTGCGTGCCGGTATTGAAAATGGCTTGCTTTATAACCAAGAACATCGCCTTTGGTACACTGGCCCAATGTTCCGTCACGAGCGTCCACAAAAAGGCCGCTATCGTCAATTCCACCAATTTGGCGTGGAAGTGTTTGGCATCGATGGCCCAGACGTCGACGCTGAACTTATCATGATGACGGCGCGTCTCTGGCGTGAGCTAGGCATTGCCGATCACGTCCGTTTAGAGCTTAATTCAATTGGCTCGCCACAAGCGCGTGCTGACTATCGCCAAGCCTTGGTGAATTTTTTGATGCAGCATGAATCTGTTTTGGATGAAGACAGCAAACGCCGCATGAAAACCAACCCATTACGTGTGTTGGATACCAAAAATGCTGACATCCAAGCCATTCTGGTGGATGCTCCTAAGCTGAGCGACTACCTCGATGAGGAATCGAAGCAGCATTTTGCCGGCTTGTGTGAACTCTTGGACGCAGCAGGCATCCAATACGAGGTTAACCACCGTTTGGTCCGTGGCCTTGATTACTACAACCGCACCGTGTTCGAGTGGATCACAGACAGCCTTGGCGCCCAAGGTACAGTATGTGGCGGCGGTCGCTATGATGGTCTGGTTGAACAACTCGGCGGTAAAGCGACGCCTGCGGTTGGATTCGCGATGGGCCTCGAGCGTCTCGTTCTGATGCTCGAAACCCTGAACCAAGATGATGTGCGTCCTGCTGTGGATGTGTATGTTGTCACGGTTGGAGAAGGTAGCCTCGTTGCCGGTATGCAGCTGGCTGAGCGCTTACGTGAGCAAGTCCCGGGCCTACGTGTTATGTCGCACTTTGGCGGGGGTAACTTCAAAAAACAATTTAAACGTGCGGACAAAGTCGGTGCGTCTGTGGCACTGGTGCTTGGCGAAGATGAAGTCGCGAATGGCACCGTGGCAGTAAAAGATTTGAAAGGCGGCGAGCAGCAAACCTTGAAACAAGACGAGGTCGCCGCGACACTCGCAGATTTGATTTAGAGAGGACAGATCGTGGACGTCTACACCACAGAAGAACAGCAAGTTGAAGCGATTAAAAAGTGGTGGCGAGATAACGGCAAAGCCGTTGTTATTGGCGCTGTAGTCGGATTGGGTGTGCTATATGGATGGCGTTACTACCAAGCACACGTGACTGAGAGCAAGGAACAAGCCTCACAGCAATATGTTCAAGCGCTTAGTGGTCTGGACAAAGGCGAAACCGCCGCCCTTGAGAACGTGGTTAAAAGCGAAGACCACGAAGGCTATCGTGCGTTAGCTGCCATGCAATTGGCGAAAAAACTGGTTGAACAAGGGGAGCTTGCGCAAGCGAGCGAACAGCTGCGCCAAGCCAGTGCTTGGGTTAAAGACGATGCCATTCATGGTTTAATTGCCACTCGTCTTGCGCGGATTGAGGCGGAGTTAGGTAATTATGACACCGCAGTGACTGAGCTCGATAGCGTGAAGGCACCAAGCTGGCACGCGAAAGTGGAAGAGATCCGTGGTGATATCATGCTGCTTAAAGGCGACAAAGATGCGGCACGTAGCGCCTATGCGGCGTCACTTGCAGCGGCAGAGAACCCAACCGTCAATATGAAGCTTAACAACCTCAGTCAGTAAGGTCGCGGTATGACAAAAGGATTATGGCGTGGGGCGGCGATGGCAGCTGCCTTGGCGTTGCTCGCCGGTTGTGCCGGTGAAGAAGATGTGGTGCAAATGGCACCATTGCCGACGGTGAATAGCCAATTTACCCCAAGCTTGCAATGGAAAGCACAAGTCGGTGATGGCGTCGGTCATTATTACTCTGCACTGCGTCCGGTCGTGGCTTATGACAAAGTCTTTGCCGCAGATCGTAACGGCCTTATCGGCGCGTATGATTTACAGACCGGTCAGTCGGTATGGGAACAATCAGTGCAAACCGATGTACCTGCGTTGCTCTCGGGCGGTTTGAGTGCGTCTTACGGGAAAGTCTATGTCGGCGCGGAAACTGGGGTGCTTTATGCACTGGATGCCGAAAACGGTGAGCTCGTTTGGCAACAAAACGTCAACGGCGAAATCCTGTCAAAACCCTTGGTTGAAGCTGGACTGGTCGTGGTCAATACCAGCCGCGGTGAGCTAGTTGCGTTGGACGCCGAATCGGGTGAAGTGCAATGGAACAACACCAACGATGTGCCCAATCTCAGCTTGCGTGGCGACAGTGCGCCCGTCACTATCTCCGGCGGTTTATTCTGGGGCATGGCCAATGGTCGATTGGGCGCGGCGATGATCCAAGATGGTCGCTCGCTCTGGCAAATTCCAATTGCCACGCCGAAAGGGGCGACCGAAATTGATCGTCTGGTCGATGTGGATGCCACTCCGGTGATTGAAGGCGACCGCCTGTACGCGGTGGGGTATAATGGTCAGTTGGTGTCGATTGATTTGCGCTCTGGCCAAGCGGCGTGGAAGCGTGATTTTTCGACAGCGACAGACTTTATGGTTGCGGGCAACACCGTTTATCTGATTGATGATAAAGACGATATCGTGGCATTGGATGCGCGCAACGGCCTAGAAAAATGGCGTAACACTGAACTGGAATACCGGATTCTCACGCCACCTTCGGCGAGCAGTGGTTACATCATGGTGGGTGACAGCCAAGGTTATTTGCACTGGCTTGATCCACAAACCGGTGAGTTTGTTGCTCAGCAGTCACTGGAAGGTAATGGCATCGCCGTTGCGCCAGTACAAACGGATAACGGCTATATTGTGATCACACGTGATGGTCAAATGAGAAAACTGACCATCGAGTAGAATTAGCCAACATAACTATTTTGGGCTCCTGACTGCTCTGACAGTGAGGAGCCTTGTTCATTGATAAGAGAATGAAAGAGAAGAGGTCTACATGATTCCTGTTATTGCCCTTGTAGGGCGCCCGAACGTGGGGAAATCGACGCTCTTTAATCGTCTAACCCGCACGCGTGATGCGCTAGTAGCGGACTTTCCGGGACTGACCAGGGATCGAAAATACGGTAAAGCGATGCTGGGTGAACATGAGTTCATCGTGATCGATACCGGCGGCATTGATGGCACCGAGGAAGGCGTAGAAACCAAAATGGCTGAGCAGTCTTTGGCCGCCATTGAAGAAGCAGACGTTGTCCTGTTTATGGTTGATGGTCGTGTGGGTTTAACCCCGGCCGACCAAGAAATTGCGCAGCATATTCGCACCCGTGAAAAAACATCTTTCTTGGTGGTGAATAAGGTCGACGGGATGGATCCGGACACCGCCGCGTCTGACTTTTGGCAATTAGGCATGGACAACATGTACCAAATTGCGGCCGCACATGGTCGCGGTGTAAGTACCTTGATCAATCGTGCGCTGATGCCGTTCGCGGAACAAGCTAAAGAAGACCAAGAAGCTGGCTTGGTTGATCTCACCGGTGAGGATGATATCGAGCCGGTAGACGAAACCACCATGACCGAAGAGGAAGCGGAAAATGAGTACGCCCGCCTCCAAGCCCAGCCGATTAAAATCGGCATTATTGGCCGTCCAAATGTGGGTAAATCGACCCTAACCAACCGCATGCTCGGCGAGGAGCGCGTGGTGGTTTACGATATGCCGGGCACCACACGCGACTCTATCTACATTCCTATGGAGCGTGATGGACGCGAATACGTGATGATTGACACCGCCGGTGTACGACGTCGTAAGCGCGTGACGGATAAAGTCGAGAAGTTCTCGGTCATCCAAACCCTTAAAGCGATTGAAGACGCCAATGTGGTGTTGCTGGTGATTGATGCGCGCGAAAACATCTCTGACCAAGACTTAAGCCTACTGGGCTTTGCCTTGAATGCCGGACGCTCTATTGTGCTGGCAGTTAACAAGTGGGATGGATTGGATAGCGAAGTGAAAGAGCGCGTCAAATCAGAGCTCGACCGCCGTCTTGGTTTTGTCGACTTTGCGCGTGTTCACTTTATATCTGCCCTGCATGGTACGGGTGTGGGTCACTTGTTTGAGTCGATTCAAGAAGCCTATGAGTCAGCGACTAAGCGTGTAGGCACATCGATGCTGACGCGCATCATGAAGATGGCGCAGGACGACCACCAACCGCCGATGATTCGAGGTCGCCGAGTGAAGCTGAAATATGCACACGCCGGGGGCTATAACCCACCGATTGTGGTGATTCACGGTAACTTGGTCAATGAACTTCCGGACTCCTACAAGCGCTATTTAATGAACTACTATCGCCGGACGCTCGATATTATGGGCACCCCGATTAAGATCCAGTTCCAGAATAGTGAAAACCCGTATGAAGGGAAGAAAGAGAAGCTGACGCTTTCTCAGTCCAGACAGCGCAAGCGCTTGATGGATATGGTGAAAAACCGAAACAAAAAATAATGACTCGCCCAGCCATCGCGCTGGGCTTTTTTTGATCTTTCTTACCGCTCTATGATCCTTTTCATGATCTTTTGCGGAAATAAAGTGATCTAAATCACATTAAATTGCAGGTTACAGTCAGTGAAACGATCCGCTGTAATACCGCGCTAGGCGGGTTTTTGAGCGGTGAGAATTCAACCATCACCTGACGCTATTCTCTTTTCATTAATTCTGGATCACGTCCAAAATAGATACCCAAACAGTTTTTTATATCGCTTAAAATCCAAATGCAGAACATGTAACTTATGCTTTCGGGAAGTGTATTGATAAATATTCTTTTTAGGGTAGGAAGCTGATCAAGGGGCATTAACCCCTCGATCAGGCGATCACAACCAGATCAGAGAGAAGTCGGTTGTGCAGAGGTTAATCCTGCGTGGGGGAGACACAAGCCGGTGCAAGCGCGGTGACCGTACTTGTGATGTCACCCTCACGCAGATGGGTATGTAGTGTTTGACCCACGCTAAGCTGATCGGTCTGGGTCACCACTTTGCCATCGTCCGTACGCGTGATGGAATAACCTCGGGTTAGGGTGGCCAGTGGGCTAACGGCATCTAAGGTTGCCATCAGGGTATGCAAACGCTGTTGTGCGTGCTGCAAGTGAGCGTCCATGGCGTGATTAAGACGCTGCTCAAGCTGGCTCACATGCCCTTGCTGGCGATGAATGGTGTGGATTGGCGTTGCACGCTGCAATCGGCCGTCCAACTGGCTACATTGCGCCTGAGCGCGACGAATTTTGGTCATCATCGCCTGTTGCATGCGCCGTTGTAGCTCATCTAATCGCTGGCTTTGCTGTTGTAAGCGCGTGCGCGGATGCTGGTGGGACAAACGGTGCGACAATTGGGTGAGATGGCGTTGCTGACGATAAAGCACATCGGCCATCGCGCGACTGAGTGCCTGCTCGCGTTGCTGGTATTGCTGAAGCCGATAACTCAGATCGCGGCTAACCAGCTCCGCAGCAGCTGAAGGGGTTGGGGCGCGCATGTCAGCGACAAAATCAGCAATGGTCACATCCACCTCATGGCCCACCGCACTGACGATAGGAATTGTGCTGGCAGCGATGGTACGGGCGACGATTTCCTCATTAAAACACCAGAGATCTTCTAGCGATCCCCCGCCACGACCGACAATCAAGACATCACACTCTGCACGGCTATTGGCACGACCAATGGCTTGCGCGATGCTGACCGCGGCATCGCGCCCTTGCACCAGCGTAGGATAAATAACCACGGGTAGGCTAGGATCGCGCCGTTTGAGCACATGCAGAATATCATGCAAGGCAGCGCCGGTTTTGGAGGTAATAATGCCAATACGGCGTGGTTGAGCGGGTAACGGCTTTTTCTCGCTTTGAGCAAAAAGCCCTTCGGCCGCAAGCGCCTGCTTACGTTGCTCAAACTCTTGTTGTAACCGCCCATCCCCTTCAGGTTGCATACTTTCGAGGATCAACTGATAGTCACCGCGTGGCTCATACAAGGACACTCGGGCGCGGACTAACACCTGGTCGCCATTTTTCGGTTTGAAGGTAACACGACGGTTGTTACCGCGGAACATGGCACATTTCACTTGGCTTTGGTTATCTTTTAGCGATAAATACCAATGCCCCGAGACTGCGGCGGCAAAATTGGAAATCTCCCCGCTTAACCAGACAATGCCGATATCGCGCTCAAGACACAGCCGAACTTCGGCATTCAGCCGAGACACCGTCAAAATGTTGCGATTGTTTGTGCTCACGTCGCCAACCTTTTTCATTCACCTGCACGCATACTACCTGTCTGGTTTGAGGATGCCAATTGCTAAGCGTATGCCGTGCGTGAGTGGGCGTTTTCACCCGAAGTGATTGAATATTAAGCGCCTAAAATCAAAGACACCAATAAATGAAAATTCTCAGTAAAAACCTGTAGCCAAACGTTTGCGCTATACGTATA